>CAZSRK010000029.1:0-29358 GCA_964609305.1 uncultured Oscillospiraceae bacterium | reverse complement strand
AACAATTTTTATTCGCTATTTTTATACTGGTTTTTTAAAGGCACAATAACTGGTATTGCACATTGTCTGTAAAGGCGGTGACGAGCCAGATATTGTGCCTGTGTCGTTTTAGTGCGAAAAATGACACAGGGTTGACAAACAGGAAACAAATGTGTTACAATTCGGTTACAGCTAACGCGGAAAGGAGACTGAAAATGGCAGATAAGAAAAGCAAGACGCTTGAGTACAAGGGACATCCATTAAGACGAAAGGATAACCTTATATACTTTGGCAGCATGTCTGATAAATATATAATCATGATGCAGATACTCGACACGAAGAAGATCAAGGATATGGATGTCGCTACAAAGGTGTCTGTCCAATTGCAGCTTACTGATCCGGATCTCAAGAGCCGCGACAGGGTTGTCAAAAAGAGCGAGAAGGACAGCCTCTATGCCGCGATGGATGTCGCCGCCGTCTGGCTGGAGCGGGCCCTCGCCGCAAGATAAGAGGGCCATATCCATGATACTCAAGATACTCAAAACAGGACTTATGGCCTGCGCCGCCTGTGCGCTGATGAGCGTGAGCGCTTTGGCCATGAGTCAAGGCACAGCGACCGTCAATGCTTCAGCGCTCAATCTCCGAAGCGAGCCAAGCACGGATTCCGAAATTGTCACAGTTGCACCGCGTGGCGCAGTCGTCATCATTTCTGACGCTGACGAGCCGGATGGCTGGAGCATGGTCTGGTATAAGGGATATGTCGGCTACATGTCCGACGAGTACATAACTAAGAGCGAGACTGGAGAAGCAAACTTCGGCATAGGCGCGGTTTACGGGACAAGCGTGCGTATGCGCAGTGGCCCGGGCACTGATTACAGCATACTGGGTACATTTAATACCGGCGATGAAATGAGCGTTACGGGAGTATCCGGCCAGTGGTACCGTGTCACTGACGGTACGAATGAAGGCTATATACGCAGCGACTACTTCTCGCTTTACATAGCCAGCCGTCAGTCGTACAGTTCAACGACGCCAGAATCCGATCAGGTGTCCGAGAGCAGCAGCGAGGGTGAGAAGATCGTTGAGACGGCAAAGAAATATCTTGGAACGCCGTATGTATGGGCAGGCACATCGCCGAGCGGCTTTGACTGTTCGGGCTTTGTGTACTACGTATACAGGGAATGCGGCTATTCGATAAACCGCACGGCGGAGTCGATTTATCTCAACGGCGAATATGTCGACAGGAGCTCGCTGCAGCCTGGCGACGTCATCTGTTTTACGACGGGAAGCTCATCTACATATATCGGCCATGTCGGCATCTACATAGGTGACGGACAGTTCATCCATGCTTCCTCCGGTACGGGATATGTCACTATCTCATCGCTGAGTGAGACATATTACAACACACACTATTACGGCGCGCGCCGAATAGTTTCATAAGAAATAGATTTTGCGCCTCTTTTCCGGGGGCGCAAAATTTTTATCAAGTCGGATAAAAACATCTTGATTTATAAAGAATAATGTGTTAATATAATTGGGCCCTCATGGGAGCGCGAAAAAGTATATCCGGGTGTGGCGAAGTTTGGTATCGCGCCTGAATGGGGTTCAGGAGGCCGCTGGTTCAAGTCCAGTCACTCGGACCAAACAATGATAGAACCGAACACATTATCCAGGTGGATAATGTGTTCGGTTTTATCATTTCTATTGAAAATGTGATTTGACGGACAAGGGCAGGAAAGGAAGTCCTGCCCTTGTTTCCTTTCTCTTTTCGTGATATAATCCACTCACCAAACCAGGTTATTATACCGTTCCGGAATAACAGGAAATAGAGTGTGAGTTGGCATATGAAAAGAGCATATATTTCAATTATTATCTTATATTCCCTATGCCTATTGCTTTCAGGTTGTAAATCAGATGAAACAGAAAGTAGTATTTTTGAAGAAATCCGTACTGCCCCAGTTGTTAAACTGGAATTTGCAGAACAGCAGGAAAACGAGCCACTCTTTATTGATAATGCAGGAACAACAACCTCGATTGCAGATATGAATATTATACCATCAGATGAAGAATTTATTCAAGAATGGCTTTATCGGTTTACTTATAATCCACAGGAAAAAGTAATAGATGGCCAGGAAATTGTGGTTCTTTTTGGCTCAAGTGCCATAGAAATTGACGGAGCGACCTATGTACCCGAAGATGGAGTTTCGTATGAGGCTATATTAGAGTGGGCCGAAGGCGTATATAATTACTACCGTCAGTAGTAAGCAAGGCGGGATCATCGTTACAGATGTTCCCGCCTTGTGCCTTAGTCATGTTTCACTTTGTCTTGTTCCTGTTGCGCTTTCCACTCGGCAAACTCCCGCCGTCCTTCCTCGCTCTCAAAAAAGTCTGAATTTCCGGGGAGCAGGACACGGGTCAGGACCTATCTTAGTCCTGCCATGCTACCTGCTACACTGTCCCCCAAAGGGTAATACTTACCCTTTGGGGGACCTGTCCTGTGTTCGGATTTGATATCGGTCGGGGGACCATCGGAGTATCTAAATCGGATACTCCGATTTTTTATTGTCAATTTTTGAATTTTCTCGCGTTGTTGCACAGGAATATGCAACTTTCGTTGTTTGGGCGCCTGTATGTAGAAGGACTTATTCCTTACACATACAGGAGGGCCATCTATGACTGAAGAAAACTACAATTAACGAACGAGTCAGACGCTGCTTCGCAACCAGTTTCCCACAAAGGAAAGTGAAAAATCCCTATCATTCCCAGATTCTAAGAAAAGGCAGAAGACTTTGATAACCTTTTGTTGATCGGTTTTGACAAGACTCATCTGGAAGATCAAAACCATCTTGACCGCATGGTTCATTTCTTCCTTTACGACTACCGCTTTGAGCGGGTCTGGAAGAACCCGGACAATGACATCGAAAAACTGTCCTGGTACCGTGCGGTGCTGTCGCCGGATTTCAGTATGTATCTGGAGATGGCGCCGGTCATGCAACTTTACAATATATTTCGCAGCCGCTGGTGTGGCGCTTACTGGGCATCCAAAGGGCTCAGAGTGATTCCCACCGTTAACTGGGGAGATAAATCCACGTTTGATTTCTGCTTTGAGGGGATTGAAAAAGGCAGCGTTGTTGCCGTCTCCACTTATATGGCCTCAGAGCACGACAACCGCTGCGACCAGAAAGAATGGTTCATGGCTGGCTACAACGAGATGTTACGGCGCATTGAGCCGGAGAAAATCATCTGCTATAACATGCCGTTTCCCGAAATGCAAGGCAATATTATCTATGTGGACTACGAACACAGTTCTTGGCGGTATATGAATTACGAGCGCGGATTTCAGAAAGAAGATTTGGAATCCTTCAAAATTGGTGGCTCTTCCTATACAAATTATGATACAATCAGGAGGAATACCAACATGGCAACAAGAGTCGACACAAACAGTTTTGAAGATAATCGTTTTAAAACGATCAGTGATTTCAAGCAGTGTATGCGGCGCGGCGGCGAAGTCCAGTTCGAGTGGAATGGCGTACTGTACTGTTGCTTTGGCTGTATTTCTCCTGCGGCAGATGCAATGCCCAAAATGGTGACCTGTCAGGCCGGCTCTGTGGAAGTAAACACTCGTACTGAGAAATGGTGTGATACTGCCGACGAAATTCTGGAGTATATGGTTGGTGGTGATTGTCTGCGCGATGTAATCACGCAAGTAAAAGTGTGGGAGCGCACAATTTGAGATAAAACCTCCTGCTGACAGCCTGCAAACCATTGATATGACTGGACTTTTCCAAGTCCTATAATGACACTCGGACCAAACAATGATAATCCGAACACATTATCCAGGTGGGTAGTGTGTTCGGATTTATCATTATTAGGATGTCGGTTTGGAAACGAAACAGCGCGGCAAGCCCCCAAGAAATCGGGGGGGGGTTCGCCATTTCTGCATCAGTTTTGGCTTTTGGAGCTTTGGCCCTGCGCTCGGATTTATGGATTTTAGAAATTTGCCGTGGCAGGGCTCTTTTTTATACCCGATACCCGTTTTACTCTGAACGACATGACCGTGATTTATTGTGGGAATTTATGCGTCACAGCAAAATTATTACTGTTCAGCGGGCTTTCCTCTTATAAAAATTCAGTGCAATATAGACTCCGATCAGCAGAAGAATCGTCACAGTCAGGATAAGATACATCTTTATCGGCTCTACCGGATGGCCAAAGAAATAAATGTTACAATCCGTACAATCCTTTATTGCATTGATCACGTTGTCCGGAACACCTTGTATCTGCAGTTCGGCTAATGCGCCCTGCATGGAGTGATTGCGGATCAGTGATGTGCCATAGGTGCCTGGCAAGAATGCCAGAGCAGTTTTCAACCCGGCTCCGAAAGAATAGATTGGCATATACGCGCCGCAAATGAAACCGTATCCTGCACTGATAATAGTCCCTACGGCAGAAATCTGTCCCTGTGTTGAGAGAAAGAAATTAATAATCGAAGAAAGTGCAGTGCCGAACAGAATGAGGAGGAATATATCTAATAGCAACAGCAGCACATCTGTCAGCGACATATACCATCCGACAGCTGCCAAATAGCCAAGGCAGATGCCTGCTGCAATAAAGCATATAATCAGAGTCGAAACAAGCGTCGCTATGTAGTAGCTCATAGACAACGCATATGATTTTACCGGAGATGTTTGCAGGTCCTTCCTGATACCGTTTGCTTTGTCCTGCACCATCAGAAAATTTGAACAAAACGCCACTGTCACGCATGATACGGCGAGAATGGAGGAGACCAGTTGCCCGCCGACAAGCCCGTTTATCACACTTTCCGGGAGACTAAGTGTAGCGGGCAGATTTGAAATGAAGTTGTCGCGATATATGTTGCCAAGGAAAGTGACATAAAGAACCAGCAAAATTACGGGAGTGATCAGAGAAGTCAGAAACATGCCCTTATCTTTGAAAAATAATTTGATGTTTCTTTTGATCAAAATTACAAGCACGCTCATCTGCCCACTCCTTCTGTCAGTTTTTTGCCCGTAACGGCAAGAAATACATCGTCCATTTTTCCTTTAGTGACTTCATAATCCCGAAAAATATCAGGATGTCGGACAATCAGGTCAGTTGCAGCCTGAGTATTTGAAACGGCAAGTCTGTAAGCGTCTTTTACCTGCTGATATTCCACCCCCAGCGATTTTACATCAGCTTCGCTGACATTATAAATCGTCACATAATCCATAGTGTAAGTATTCTTCAGAGAAAGCGGTGTGCCCGAGGCAGATATTTTCCCATTGTCAAGGATGATCACATAGTCAGCCTCTGCGGCTTCTTCCATGTAGTGCGTAGTAAGAAATACGGTCATATTCTCATTTTTCCTAAGCCCTGAAACAACGTCCCAAAGTATTTTTCGTGTTTGGGGATCAAGGCCGGTCGTTGGTTCGTCGAGGATCAGGATTTTAGGCTTATGTAGCAATGCCCTTGCAATATCGATCTTCCGGCGCTGCCCGCCGGAAAGCTTACCGAATGAACGTTTCAATAAATTCCTGAAATCCAGTATTTCCGACAACTCTGACAGCCTTTCTTTGAACTGCCTCCCGGTAATGCCATACAGAGCGGCGCGGCTTTCCAAATTGTCATAAACGGAAAGCGCGTTATCAAGCACTGATGATTGAAAAACCACACCGAGCCTTCTTTTGATTTGCTCCACGTCCCTATCCAGATCCCATCCGTCTATCATGACGCTGCCGTAGTCTTTTGCTAACTGGCCGCACATGATATTGATTGTTGTAGACTTTCCAGCACCATTTACACCGAGAAAAGCAAACAATTCTCCTTCCCTAACGTGGAAGCTTATATCTTGCACTGCCTTTACCTCGCCAAAGCTTTTGATAAGGTTATTTATCTCAATGATGTTTTTCATGCAGATCCTCTTTCTCTCAGGCTTGTCATCCATGGAGTTTTCCCATCACGGGACGCTGCTTTTTACTAATATATATATATAATGCAACACTCTGCCCAATAAAATCAACGGTTAAAGAGCAAAGGAAAAGTGAATTATGGGTAAAATCTCGACCCCCGGTCATGGTATGATTCAAGCATTGTTGTTTTCTGAGCGTCTCCGGGGTCCCGTCGGACGATCAAAGAACCGGGTTACCATACCGAGTGAATATTATCCGTAAATACAGGAAAGACGGGAGCATGATTGACAATGCTCCCGTCTTTCCTGTCTATCTAGTGGTTGTCATTTGTCCGACCGCGCCGGGAGACCCAGCAGCTTTTTCCGATTGAATGCGAGAAATACCAGGCCGAACGTATCCGCCAGCAGCCAGCCTATGGGCACGGCCCACCAGATGCCCGAAACGCCGATGCCCTCGACAGGCGCAAGCGTATAGGCGAGTACGACGCGCGTGCCGAGAGAGATAACTGTCAGAACAAGTGACATTGCAGGTTTTCCCAACGCCCTGTAAAGTCCGTAGAGCAGAAACAGACAGCCGATGCCGCAGTAAAATGCGCCCTCAATCCTGAGATATCGCACGCCGTGTGCGATTATCTCAGTCTCAGCCGGATCGACAAATATCTCCATCAACCGTCCAGACAGGAACCACAGAACCAGAGAGGCCAGCGCACAGTAGGTAAGGGAAGTGGCTACGCCGGATTTCAGCCCTTTTACAACTCGGTCGCTTTTTCCCGCGCCCGAGTTCTGGGCAATAAAGGTGGAAAAGGCGTTGGCATATTCCTGAGCCGGCATATATGCAAATGAATCGATTTTGACCGCAGCGGCAAAGGCAGCCATGATAGTCGTACCAAAGCTGTTTACAAGGCCCTGTACCATGAGTATCCCAAGGTTCATGACCGACTGCTGGAGGCAGGTGAAAACTGAAAACGAGGTGATCTTGCGTATACCGGGCAGACTTGGCCTGATGTGCAGCAGCGAGATGCGGACAAGGCTGCTTTTCAAGAGAACGTATACGCCGATACCGAGTCCCGCTGCGTATTGTGCGATCACTGTGGCCTCTGCCGCTCCGGCGGCGCCGCGGTCAAAAGTGATGACAAACAGCAGATCAAGCACAATGTTCATGACGGTTGAGATACCAAGGAACACCAGTGGGACGACGGAGTTTCCAATTGCCTTGAGATAGGCGCCGAAAAAATTATACAGGAAAACCGCCGGTATGCCCCAAAACACTATGCCAAGATAATCTGAAGTGAGCTCCCTGACCGCTTCAGGCGTATTCAGCCAATCGATTATGCTGTCAACACACAGAAGCGGGACCGCCGTGAGCACGGCCGTGACCGCCGCGATGAGCAGAAATGACGCGCCTATGCCCTCTCTGAATCCGTCTTCATCCCGCGCGCCGAAGCAGATGGAAAATACGACACCGCTGCCCATGCACAGGCCAAGCAGGACGGATGTAAGGAAGGTCATTAGAGTAAAAGATGAGCCGACGCCTGCCAGCGCGTCGGAGCCGATGTAACGCCCCACGACCCAGGTGTCGACTATGTTATACGCCTGCTGCAATATATTTCCAAACAGCATGGGCAGGGCAAAAAGAGATATGGTCTTAAAGACCGGGCCCTGCGTCAAATCCCTGTTGTGCATCTTTTGTTTCCACTCCCCCGTTTTTTTACGGTTCACGCACGGAAGGGCTGCGGCGATGTGCTGCAGCCCTTCCTCTGCGCCGTGAGGTATTATACCACAGGCGCAAAGCGCCTGGTGGTATATTGGAATCATCCGCGGTTCCGGCCGCAGGGCGGGAGCGGATTGCGCCAAAAACAGTATAATAACCGCTTGCGGTTATTATACCATACCGAGGCTCTCCAGCCAAGCCCTTAGCTCCCTGTCGGAAGCGTTTGCACCCAGCCGTTTTCCGGATTCGAGGTTGGCGCCGGGGCATGACGGCCTGAGCTCTTCAACAGTGCCGCCCATGCCGCTGCCGCCGGATGTCGCAAAGGGAATGATCGTCTTTCCCGACAGATCATACTGCTCGAGGAAAGTGTTTATGATGGTTGGCGCTACATACCACCAGATGGGAAAGCCCAGAAGGATGGTGTCGTACTGCTCCATTTCTTCCACCTTGTTTGCGATACCGGGACGGAAGGATTTGTCGTTCATCTCAATGGTGCTGCGGCTTTTGCTATCAGTCCAGTCAAGATCTGCCGCGGTATAGGGTTCGGCGGGGATTATCTCATGTGCAGGAGCGCCGAGCATTGACGCCAAGCGGTCTGCAAGCCGTGCGGTCGTGCCGCTGGCTGAAAAATATGCAACAAGTATTTTCTTTCCCATTTCAATCCTCCTCATCGGAAAGAGCCGTATATATTTCGTCGGTCACCGGCTCGAGCCATTCGTTGGAAGTGTCTTTGCCCGGGCACTCGATCGCAAGGTGGCTGAACCAACAGCCGGCCTTTGCCCCGTGCCAGTGCTTAACGCCAGTGGGTATGGTCACGACATCCCCCGGGCTGAGGCTGCGTGCGGGCTTGCCCTCTTCCTGATACCAGCCCTCGCCGTCGACGCAGACAAGGATCTGGCCGCCGCCTTCGGAGGCATGGTGTATGTGCCAGTTATTGCGGCAGCCTGGCTCAAAGGTCACGTTGGCAATGAACACGGTCTTTTTCGGGTCGGTCAGCGGCCTGAGATAGCTTTTTCCGGTAAAGTACTGCGCAAAAGCGTCGTTGGGTTCGCCCAGTCCGAAGAAGCCCCCGTGGCCCTGCTCGTCGCCGTCGCCGGAATAGATCTCCTTTGCCAGACGGAAGGCGGCCCAGGCGTTGGGCCAGCCGGCATAGAAAGCCAGATGCGTCAGAAGCTCCGCCATCTCAGATTTTGTGACGCCGTTGTCCCTTGCCGTGGCCATATGGTGACTCAGGGAACTGTCGGTGATCCCCTTGCTGATAAGCGCCGTGACGGTTATGATGGATCTCGTTTTCGGCGGCAGCATGCCTGTCCTTGACCAAACTTCACCGAACAGGACATCGTCGTTTAGCTCCGCAAATTTCGGCGCAAAATCGCCGAGGGAATCTCTGCCCGCAGTCTGTTTTACCATGAAAATCTCCTCCTTATGATTTAATACAGATCAATCACAGCCCAGAAGCTTCTTTGTGCCTGTCAGGGCTATGTCGAAAACGCTCATACTTTGGTATTCCACCTGAGCCATTTGCATGGCCTGCAGCTGCTTGTCTGTCACCACCGCATAGGGATATATGCCGTAGACGAAGGGGAAAAAGGCGTACAGGAACTCGCGGCGGCCGTCCTGATCCAGCTCAGGGCAGAAACGCTCAAGGCACTTTCCGACAAGCTGCATGGAACGACCGTACGCTTTCTTGAATTCCACCAAGTTTTCCACGCTGCTGTTTTGTTCGATATCGTAGAGATTCATCGACAGGAGCTTGAGCATGCGCAGCCGGCGCTCGAGCGTGTGGGCAAGTTCCCTTGCGAAATCGGACTTTGAAAGGGATCTGCCGCCAAGCAGCGCCTCCAGATCGGCGCACCACTGCTCATACTCCTGCTGGAGCAGCGCCAGAAAGATCTCCTCCTTAGTCTGGAAATAGTTATAGATTGACGTACGGGTGAATGAGGTAAAGCGGGCTATCTCCTTGAGGGTTATTTCCTTAAAGCCCATTGTGTCGTAGAGCTTTGCACAGGCGGACACTATCTCGTTTTTCCGGCTGTCTGTACAGCCGGCGCTGTCCCTAGGCATGGCGTTTTCCTCACAATTGAAAAAGATTGGCTGACACTGTGTAAGCAACTACATTATAGCACTTTCTGACACCGTGTCAATATTAAAATCGCTTTTTGTTTCAATTAATACGGAAGTTAAAGAATCGATTGAACGCAGACATGATGTGTGGTATACTGGTCGAAACGACGCCAGAATTCAGCAAACGGCAATTTCGGAGGTCACGACAATGAAAATAGTCGTAAAGATTGGTACGTCCACACTGGCACACGCTAACGGCCGCCTGAATATCAGGTGTGTGGAGGAGCTGTGTAAGGTTCTCAGCGACCTTAAAAATTACGGGCTGGAGATGATACTTGTATCCTCCGGAGCTATCGGCATGGGCGTGGGGAAGCTCTCGCTCAAGGAGAGGCCGGCAGACATGCCGACCAAGCAGGCGGCGGCGGCAGTTGGCCAGTGCAAACTGATGTATACCTATGACCGCCTGTTTTCAATGTATAACCACACGGTGGCGCAGCTTCTGATAACCGGGTCAGACGTCAAGCATGAACGCAGATACAATAATTTCCGCAACACGCTCGAGCGGCTGCTGGAGCTGGATGTGCTTCCGATAATCAATGAGAACGACACTGTTGCGACTGAAGAGATAGGTATCGGGGACAACGACACGCTCGCCGCAATTGTTGCCGTTGCCGTCAACGCGGATCTTCTCGTGTTGCTGTCGGACATCGACGGGCTGTACACGGCCGACCCGCACAGGGACCCCGGCGCGAGGCTTATACATACGATAGAGGAGATTACGCAGGAAATTGCGGATCTGGCCGAGGGTGCGGGCAGCGAGCTGGGTACCGGCGGCATGCAGACAAAACTGCACGCGGCGCGCCTGTGTACGGAAGCCGGCTGTGATATGATAATCTCAAACGGCAGTAAACCGGAGCTGCTGTACGATATAATAGATGGGAAGGACGTTGGAACGCGCTTCCTGGGAAAGAAGGTATAACATGACGGTAAGAGAAGTTTTAACACAGGCCAAGCAGGCCCGAACGGCGGCGGCGGCGCTGACGACTCAGGACAAGAACCGCGCTCTGCTCGCCATGGCAGACACGCTGGAGGCGGAGATGGGCACCATCCTGGCCGAAAACGCCAGAGATGTGGAAAATGCCAGAGGCAGTATGAACGATGTAATGATTGACCGTCTGACGCTCAGCGCACAGCGGGTGCAGTCAATGGCCGACGGTATACGGGAGGTGGCGGCGCTGCCCGATCCCGTGGGCGCGGTGCTCGAGCGACTGGAAAGGCCCAACGGTATGGTGATCGAAAAGACCTCAGTGCCAATGGGCGTTGTGGCGATAATATACGAGAGCCGTCCGAACGTCACATCGGACGCCGCGGCCCTTGCGGTCAAGAGCGGGAATGTGTGCGTGCTGCGCGGCGGCAAGGAGGCATTTCTCTCCTCGAATGCCGTGGTGTCCGCGCTTCGCAAGGGGCTGACGTCCGTCGGGCTGCCCGAGACCCTCGTCAACATGATACAGGATACGAGCCGTGACAGCGCAAGGGAGCTTATGACCGCCGCCGGGTATGTGGACCTGCTTATCCCCCGGGGAGGTGCGGGCCTGATACGCTCATGCGTTGAAAACGCAAAGGTGCCCTGCATACAGACCGGCACAGGCATATGCCATGTTTACGTCGACTCGGCGGCCGACCTGGATATGGCGCTGGATATCATAGAAAACGCCAAGACAAGCCGTCCTTCCGTCTGCAATGCGCAGGAGGTGTGCCTTGTCGCGGAGAGCGTGGCAGAGCAGTTCCTGCCAATGCTCAGATGCAGGCTCCGGGACGAGCGTGAAAGCAGGGGACTGACGCCTGTCGAGCTGCGGCTGGATCCTGCTGCTGCGAAGATAATCGACGGTACTCCTGCCGGTAAGGATGATTTTGACACCGAGTTTTTAAACTACATTCTGGCAGTAAAGGTCGTTAAGGACGTGGATGAGGCGATAGAGCATATCGCGCAGCACTCAACGCAGCACAGCGACGCGATAGTAACGCGGGACAGGACGGCCGCTGATAAGTTCACGCTTATGGTCGACAGCGCCGCAGTCTATGTAAATGTGTCTACCCGATTCACCGACGGCGGAGAATTCGGCCTCGGCTGCGAAATGGGCATATCCACACAGAAGCTCCACGCAAGAGGCCCCATGGGCCTGCGGGAGCTCAACACTTATAAGTATATTGTGAGAGGAAACGGGCAGATCCGCTGAGGTGAGGGACATGAAATACACTTTTGGATTTATCGGCTGCGGGAACATGGGCGGCATCCTGGCCAGAGCCGCGGCAAAGGCTGTTGCGCCGGAGCTCGTTGCTGTAAGTGGGCACAACCCCATGAAAGCCCGAGCGCTTGAGCAGCAGTGCGGCGTGCGTGTTGAGGATAACGCCGCGATAGCTCTCGGTTGTGAGTACGTTTTTCTGGGTGTCAAGCCCCAGATGATGCAGGCTGTGCTGGCCACGATCCGGCCGGAGCTCGAATCAAGGCAGACGCCGCCGGTGCTTGTGACAATGGCCGCGGGACTGAGCATGGCGAGCATCTGTGAGATGGCTGGAAAAGAGTATCCCGTAGTGCGCATTATGCCGAACACGCCGGCATCGACGGGCGAGGGGATGACCCTTTGCTGCAAAAACGATGCGGTCAGCCAGAAACAGATGGAAACGGTTCTGGATGTGCTTCGCGGCGCAGGCAGGACGGAGCTCATGGACGAGAGCCTCATTGACGCGGGCAGCGCGGTATCCGGCTGCGGCCCTGCCTATGCCTATCTGTTTATAGAGGCTCTGGCCGACGGCGGGGTCAAATGCGGCCTGCCGAGGGACAAGGCTGTTTCCCTGGCGGCGCAGACCCTGCTGGGAGCGGCAAAGCTGGTGCTTGAGTCCGGAAAACACCCGGGCGCGCTGAAGGACGAGGTGTGCAGTCCCGGCGGAAGCACAATTGCGGGCGTCTGTGCTCTGGAGAACAGGGCGTTTCGCGCATCGTGTATGGACGCGGTGTCCGCCGCGTTTGAAAGGACAAAACAGCTCGGAAAAAAGTAAAGTGCAGACGAAAAAGACGCATGATTTTTTCATGCGTCTTTTTCGTCTGTTTATTATTGTGTCGGGAGTCCGGCCTATTTCCAGGATCCGATGAGTTCAAGCACGGTCGCGCGAGCCTGTTCCTTGGACATTAGCGGGCGCATTGCCGGATTATACAGAAGCCGTACCACGGTCCAGTCCAGCTCGGTCGGCCACTGGGTGTCGTTGGAGTCCTGATAGAATATACTGTCGGGATACAGCCAGGAATCCTGTGTAAGGCCGAGAACCTGGATGAGTTCCTCACAGATGATGGAGTTGCGGTACCACTGATTTGCCTCCTCGGAAGGCAGCAGGACCGTTCCGGAGACAATGAAGCCGGAGGAATAATAATACTGCGCGAATCCCCACAGATTGTCTGAAGGCATGGGGATCACGTTGTCAAAGTCGCTGGGCGGTATGTAATATACGTCAAGGTTGGCATAGGCACCGTAATCACTGGCGTAATATATGCCCGGGAAGCCGCTGATGGAATTGAGCTTTGCAAAAAGCGCGTCCATCTGGGCCCAGTCGGCGTCTGTCACGGTGCCGTAGACGTCGACATATATGGGGGAACTCCACTTGCAGAGAATGGTATTATCGCCGCTGTATTCCTCGCCAAAGGCTATCTCGACAAAATAGTTTGCGATTTCTTCATCGGAATAGCCGGGGACAAGCTCCGTCTGCTGCTCGATGGCCTGACGCAGGGACGGAGAGACAAGCCAGCAGGCTATGGCGGCCGACTCAGCGCGCGTGATGGGGTTATAGGGATAGAACGTACCATTTGCATCGCTTCCCTGCAGGACGCCGGCCTCATAGAGTTTTATGATTTCCTCATAACCGGAGGTGTTTTCCGTCACATCCGGCAGGCTATAGATGGATGTCATGGGCGTAAGCTCACTGTCCGGCACGGTGTTGGCAAAGATATATGCCACCAGCCAGCGCGGGGCGTAGGCCGTGTAGCTGCACTGGAAAGCCTGCTCAAAGTTATAGGGGATTATGCCGCTTTCAATGGCGTAGTTGACGTAGTTCTGGTACCATGGGCTACCGTTTGTGAATACTCCGGTGCCGCCGTTATATATGTTGTGTATACGCGATGCCATGGTTATGATATGGGATATCTGGACAAAGTCGACCGGTGCGAAAGAGCTCGGGTTATTGCCCTGCATAAGACCAAGCTCATACGAGGATTTTATGACGGCCTGCCGGTTTGCACCGTACCATTTGTTCTCGTCAACGTCAGAGAACTGGCCCCAACGATAGGTGTATCTGTCGGTGAAATTGCCCAGCGAACCCGAGGCAAAAGCCGAAACAGACAGGATACCGAAAGCCAGCGCAAGCACGAGAACAGTGCTTAGAAGTCTTTTCGGTCGTTTGGTGATCATACCGTTTGTCTCCTTCTTCCTTATATTGGAGACTCCTGCACGACTGGGGATTTCGGCGGGGCCACCTATCTACATTATATCACAGGGGATATGCACAGACAATGCCCCTCCTGTCGGAAAGACAAAGTATTTTAGATCCGGTATTTTAAAATATATCCATCTGCTAAGGCAGAAAATACCCCGCCTGTGCCACGGCACAGGCGGGGTACTATATTGAGGCTCAGCCTCTCTCCGATATCGGGACATATTTGTTTCTGGTTCCGGCAGCGCGGTATGCCGGGCGCATGATGCGACCGCCGGTGATGACTTCCTCCATCCTGTGGGCGCACCAGCCAGCGATGCGGGCGATGGCAAACAGCGGAGTATAGAGATCCTCGGGTATATCCAGCATGGAGTATACAAGGCCGGAGTACAGGTCGACGTTGGAGCACATCGGGATGGTCATATTCTTTCGCTGCATGATAAGGGGGATACCGACGCGTTCTATACTTTCAAACAGGGCAAAATCATCTTCCCTGTCCTTGATGACGGCCATACTGCCGGCGTATTTCTTGAGCATCTCTGCGCGCGGGTCGGACTGGGTATATACCGCGTGGCCGAGGCCATAGATCTTGCCGGAGTGGTCGTTGGCCTCGCCGTCGAGGATCTTGATAAGGTAGGCGCGCAGCTCATCATCGTCCTGGGGGTCGCCGACATGCGCCTTGATATCCTCGAACATGTCCATCACCTTCTTGTTGGCCCCGCCGTGCAGCGGGCCCTTGAGCGAGCCGACGGCTGCGGCTATCGCGCTGTAAGTATCTGTGCCGGAAGAGGACAGCACACGGCAGGCAAAGGCGGAGTTGTTGCCGCCGCCGTGCTCGGCATGGAGCATCAGCATCATGTCGAGAAGCCGCGCCTCCTCGCGCGTATAGCTCTTATCTTTGCGCAGCATACGCAAAAAGTTCTCCGAAACAGAGAGGTTTTCCTTTGGAATATGCAGATAAAGAGATTTGCCGTCGTAATGATGACGCTTTACTGCGTAAGCGTTGGCAACGATGACAGGGAACCTTCCGATGAGCTCAATTGACTGGCGCAGCAGATTTTCAACAGAGGTATCGTCCGGCCTGCTGTCATAAGAGTACAGGTCAAGGACGCAGCGGGCCAGCTTGTTCATGATATTGTTGCTGGGCGCTTTTATGATCATATCCTCCGTGAAGTTGTCCGGAAGCTGGCGCGCGGCGGACAGAACGGTGTCGAACTGGCGGTACTGTTCCAACGTGGGAAGCTTGCCCATGAGAAGAAGATACGCGACCTCCTCATATCCGAAGGTGCCATCCCCGATGTGCTGCTCTATCATGTCGATTACGTCATAGCCGCGATAATACAGGTGCCCGGGCTGAGGAACGCGCGCGCCGTCCTCCATAACATAGCCCTGAACACTGCCGATTTTGGTAACGCCGATCATGACGCCCGTGCCATCGCTGTTGCGCAGTCCGCGCTTTATGTCCTGGCGGCCGTACGCACTGTAATCTATCCAATAGTCCTTGCGCAGATCGGTGCTGAGCGAGGAGACATATTCTCTCAAAACCTCGTTGGAAATGTCCATTGTCTGTTCTCCTTAGATAATTATTGGCTCTATTATAGAATATTGCGAGCTATATTGCAAGTTTATTTTTAAGATTATGCAAATATCACGGTTAAAGTCATTTTTAGAAGCTTTTTATTATGATAATTTGCAATATTTTTATTTATTCTTGCATTTGCTATTGCTAAATGGCCATGGTATGCTATAATTCGAATTAAATCGAAACATTCGGAGGAACAGCGTAATGATAAAGCTGATTGACAAGGCAGTCATGCTGAAAAACGGCGTGCCTGTGCCCTGTGAAATGGATGCCGCGGGCAGGGAGAGGACGATGGCGTATTCCATTTTACGCGCGCACGATTCTTCTGCAGATCCCTCTCGCATGGAAATCCGGTTTGACAGCCTGATTTCGCACGATATAACCTATGTTGGTATCATCCAGACGGCGAAGGCCAGCGGGCTGGAGCGATTTCCCGTGCCCTATGTTCTGACGAACTGCCATAACAGCCTCTGCGCCGTCGGGGGCACGATAAATGAGGACGACCATGTGTTTGGACTGTCCGCTGCGAAGCGTTACGGTGGCATATATGTGCCGGCAAATGTGGCGGTCATCCATGAGTACGCCCGGGAGATGATGTCGGGATGCGGCCGTATGATCCTCGGCAGCGACAGCCACACGCGCTATGGCGCGCTCGGCACCATGGGAATAGGCGAAGGCGGACCCGAGATCGTCCGTCAGCTTCTTGAGAATACTTATGATATAACCTCCCCGGAGGTGGTGCTCGTCTGGCTGACCGGAACGCCGAACCGCGGCGTTGGTCCTCACGACGTGGCAATTGCCCTGTGCGGCGCTGTCTATGACAACGGTTTTGTGAAGAACAAGGTGCTTGAGTTTGCCGGGCCCGGCATCGCCGCGCTGCCGATGGATTATCGCATCGGCATCGACGTGATGACGACGGAGACCGCGTGCCTGAGCTCCATTTGGGAGACTGACAGCCGGACGGAGGAGTATTTTGCCTCTCACGGCAGGGCCGGGGATTACAGGAGTATTCACGCGCCGGACGGCACCGTGTACGACGCGATGATAGAGATAGACCTGTCGAGGGTCGAGCCTATGGCGGCACTGCCTTTCCACCCGTCAAAGGCCTTTACCATACGAGAGCTGTCCACGAATGCCGGTGATATATTGCGACAGTGTGAGAAAGAAGCTGAAAACACCCTCTCCGGCGGCGTGTCGCTGCACCTGTGCGACAAGCTGGTCGACGGGCGGATCGTCGTCGACCAGGGGGTAATAGCCGGTTGCGCAGGCGGTATGTATGACAATATCGCGGAGGCCGCCGCAATTCTTGACGGGAAAAGTGTCGGAAACGGATATTTTTCGCTGTCTATATATCCACCCAGTATACCTGTCAATCTTGAGCTCATCCAAAACGGTGTCCAGCAGTCGCTGATGGAGAGTGGGGCGCTGTTCAAGCCCTGCTTCTGCGGCCCGTGTTTCGGAGCGGGTGACGTGCCCTCGAACGACGGCCTGTCCATCCGCCATACTACGCGCAATTTCCCCAACCGTGAGGGCAGCAAGCCCTCCGATGGACAGATATCCTCCGTCATGCTTATGGATGCGCGCAGTATCGCGGCTACGGCCGCAAACGGTGGAGTGCTGACATCCGCCGCGGATATGGACTATGTCCAGCCCGCGCAGGCGACAAGGAGCTTTGATGCCGGCGTTTACGAAAAGCGCGTTTACTTTGGCTTCGGAAAGCCGGACGAGGGCGAGAGCCTGCGCTATGGACCGAATATCACCGCATGGCCCGATATTCCCGAACTGCCGGAGAATCTGCTCATGCGGCTCGACAGCGTTATCCACGACCCGGTCACAACGACGGACGAGCTTATACCCTCCGGCGAGACCTCCAGCTATCGCTCGAATCCGATCAAGCTGGCGCAGTTTACGCTGTCGCGCCGGGATCCTGAATACGTCGGGCGTACAAAGCGGACGGCGGAACTCGAAGCATCGAGGAAGAACGGACAGCCCGATGCCGAGATCACTCGGGCACTTGCACGCGCGGGTATAGACTCTGGGATACTTGAAAAAACGCTTATAGGTTCCGTTATATATGCTACGATGCCCGGCGACGGCAGCGCTCGTGAACAGGCGGCCTCATGCCAGCGTGTGCTCGGCGGCAGCGCGAATATCTGCCGGGAGTTTGCGACCAAACGCTATCGCTCGAACTGTATCAACTGGGGCATGCTTCCGCTGACGACCGATGCGGAGTTTGACTATAAGCCGGGCGATTTCGTGTTCCTGAAGGATATACGAAGCCTTATAGACAGCGGAGCTGAGAGCGTACCCGCGATCATTATTACTGAAGACGGTGCGCAGGAGCTTACCTTCAGCCTTCCGCCGCTGACTGAGCAGGAGCGCGGGATACTTCTCGCCGGATGCCTGATGAACTGGTATGCAAAGGGGAATAAATAGTAGTGGAAAAGATAAAAATGCCCAACCCCATCGTTGAGATGGACGGAGACGAGATGACCCGCGTGCTCTGGCAGATGATAAAGCAGCAGCTTCTCGTGCCGTTTGTGGAGCTGAACACCGAATATTACGACCTTGGCCTTGAAAACAGGGACGCGACACGGGACGCCGTGACTGCCGAAGCGGCACAGGCGGTGAAAAAGCATCACGTGGGTGTCAAGTGCGCGACGATAACACCAAATGCCCAGCGCGTCGAGGAGTATAAGCTCCACGACATGTGGAAAAGCCCGAACGGTACCATACGTGCCGCACTCGACGGCACAACCTTCCGCACCCCGATACCCTGCAGGGTGCTCGCGCCGTATATCCCGGGATGGGAAAAGCCGATAACCGTTGCCCGCCACAGCTATGGAGATCTGTATAAGGATACGGAGATGCGTATCGACGGACCCGGCCGCGCAGAGCTTGTGTTCACCGCACAAGACGGCACGCAGCAGCGGCAGACGATCTTCGATTTCACCGGGCCCGGCGTCCTGCAGGGCTGCTATAACAAGGATGACTCGATAGAGCATTTTGCCCGCGCCTGCTTTGAATTCGCGCTGGACAAGAGAGAGGACCTGTGGTTCTCTGCAAAGGATACGATAATGAAGAAATACGACGGCGTTTTCAAGGACGTATTCCAGCGCCTGTATGACGAGGAGTATGCGCAAAAGTTTGAAAAAGCGGGCATAACCTATTTCTATACACTGATTGACGACGCCGTTGCCAGGCTCGTCCGCTCCCGTGGCGGCATCGTCTGGGCGCTGAAAAACTATGATGGCGATGTCATGAGCGATATGATCTCAACGGCCTTTGGAAGCCTTGCAATGATGACGAGCGTCCTTGTGTCACCGGATAGCAACTTCCAGTACGAAGCTGCGCATGGCACTGTGACGCAGCACTGGTACAGATACACAAACGGCGAAAAGACCTCTACAAATCCTGTGGCGACCATTTTCGCGTGGAGCGGTGCGCTGAGAAAGCGCGGAGAGCTCGACGGCGTTGAGAAGCTGGTGACCTTTGCCGACAGGCTGGAGAGCGCCTGCCTTGGTACAATCGAGTCCGGAGTGATGACCGGCGATCTTTCAGGGATATGTACCCTGGAGAATAAAAAGGTGGTCGACAGCGAGAGCTTTATCGCAGCCATCAGGCAGCGTCTGACTGATTCGTAAGCGCAGATACCTCCGCGCGGCCGGCGATCTATGTCAGCAGCGGAGCGCAGTAAAAAACAAAGGCGTGAGCACCCGTAACGATGCTCACGCCTTTGTTATGTCCGGAGATCATAACTCTTCTTCTATAAAATGTAGTGGGGAATTATCCCAGTACTTCAGATAGACGCGTTCAAAGTTTAAGTCAAGATTCAACTGATACATACGGAAAGTTACCTGAATATTCTTTGGCATCCATTGCTCCACGTATGAATAGCGGTATTTCATACCAAGACGTCTCATAACATTGCCGCTGCGAGGATTGTTCACATCGTGCGTGGCTGTGATATACGGTATGCCGTCGGTTTTAAGCCGCCTGATGACGGCCCTGCCGGCCTCCGTCGCTAGCCCCCTGTGCCAGAATTCGCTGCGCAGCCCGTAGCCAAAGTCATAGCTGTCGTCCATGCCGACATTGACGTATCCTATGGGCCTGTCGTTTTCTTTCAGGCAGACGGCGTAGTTGTAAGCACGGATTTGACGGTATTTACTCTCAAACCGTTCTTTGTAAAAGGCCAATGCTTCCTGTCTTGTTTTTACAGGGAACCATGGGAGGAATTCATTGACCCGGGCGTCACTGAAGATGTCATACACAGCATCCAGATCGTTTTCCGTGAACTTTCTTAATATAATATGAGCCTTTCCGTTATAATTACTGGTGTGTTCATGTTTTCCCCCGTTTTAGCCCGGTATGTGCATGGGCGATGCGCCGACGGCCTTATGCACGCCTTTGCGCCCAGAGTTCGCTTGCAAGAGTGGACGCGAGAATCAGCGCTGCGCCCGCAATACTCATCGGAGTCATCTTTTCGCCCAATACCAGGGCAGAGAGGATTATTGTGGTCACCGGATCGATATAGCTGAATATCGCGGATGTCTGCGCGCGGATGAAACGCATCGAGGAAAAATACAGCGTATAGGCAACGCCGGTGTGCACTATGCCCACGATGACAAGCAGCACCGCGGCCATCGGGGTGATCGAAACGGCGGAGAGATTACCGGTAAGCAGTGTATAGGGAAGCAGCACAACGGCGGCGGAGAGAAGCAGCACAACGGTTGTGTCAAAAGGGCCGAGCCCGTGCAGCTTCTTGTTCATGAGCACGACGCAGGCATACAAAACGGCGGCGCCAAGTCCGAGAAGGATGCCGGTAAAGCCGACATTTCCAGAGATGTCAGCGCCTGATATAAGCCCCATACCGACCAGCGCGGCCGCGACACAGACGAGCTTTGCCGCCGTCAGCCTCTCGTGAAGGACGACAGGGGACAGCAGGGTAATAAACACCGGGGCCATATAATAACACAGCGTCGCCACCTGGACGCTCGTATAGCGATATGCCTCGAACAGCAATATCCAGTTAAAGCCTATGCATGCGCCGGAAAGACACAACAGCGGCGCACAGCGCCGTACTGCCTTCCACGGGACGGATACACGGCGCACAGCCATCACGCAGATGAGGAAGGCGGCGCCGAGTACGGCCCGCGCAAGCGCGATCACGCCGGAGGTAAGCGGGATATAATGCACAAAAATTCCAATAGTGCCGAAGATGAGCATCGCGCCGATCAGTTCAAGCCTCGGGGCGGATAGTTTTGATTCAGTCATTGAAAGGGTCCCTCTCATCTCAGGAGAATACAGCTTGTATACGCTATCGTAAGCGGACCGTGATAATACGGCACGCCGTTTTCCCTGCAAACGTCACTGACAAGAAGTCCGCATGCTTCCATCGAGGGGTACATACGCTCGGGAAAGCGGCAGGGCGCGTCGGGATAGGTGCATTTTTCGCAGATCGTGCATGCGCCCATGCCGAGCGGGAATATCTCGCCGCGGTCAAGAGCCTCTACAAGCCTGCGGAAGTTTTGGCCATGTCTTTTGCCCGAACTTGTCATTTCCTCGTAATCAAACTCGTCCTGCAGGCGGCCGACGGTCTGTACGAGTACGCCGCGGGAGAACTCCCGTGCGCGGGCTGTTATTTCCTCAAGCGTACCGCAGGCGGGCGGACAGCTCCAGCTCCTGCCAAAGCTGCCACATCTGTCCGCCGAGCACATCTGCCGCACATCAGGACGGAAATCGAGCGTGGATGCGTCCAGCTCGTAGGCGTCAAGTCCCATCCCACGTGCAAGCAGCAGTACATCCTGGGTGTTCATTGCTCCGCCTCCTCAAAAGCCATGGCTTCAATATAATGCGTCATGAAAATATCCGAACCTGAAAGCTCGTAACAGCGGCATTTTTCCGCAAGGCGGGAAAGGGTGCGCCGGCCTTCATCACTCAGGGCCAGAGCAGCCCCGCGGCCAGCGGAATTGCCGATGTGCATCGCGCGTTTTTCAAGCTCCGCCGGCAGCAGACCTATGCGGCAGGCGCTGGCCAGATCCAGTCCGGCACCGAAACCTCCGGCGATTAATACACGTCCGATGTCCGCATAGCTCCTACCCTCCAGCTCCAGTAGGGTGTCTATGCCAGCGCGTATGGCCGCCTTTGCAAGCTGTACCTTGCGAATGTCGGCGGCGGAGACATATACCTCGTCTGCCAGATAAAAACGAAGACTCCCGTCCGATGCACGCCGCAGCCTGCTTGCAATGGCGGGCGCGGCCTCCTCCGGCGGTGTCATGCGCCCGGAGTATGAAAGCGCGCCGCACTGCGTCATGACCGCAACCGCGTCTATAAGGCCAGAGCCGCATATCCCATGCGCCGGCAGCCCGTCCACGACATGCAGTTCAATACATTGGTTTACATAACTAACTATATCTATGGCGCCGCCGGAGCTGTCCATACCGCATTCTATCTCCGCACCCTCAAAAGCGGGACCGGCGGCACAGGCACAGCAGAGATAACCGTCTCGGCTGCCAAGAGCCATTTCACCGTTTGTACCGATATCCAAAAACAGGCTAAGCTCGCCAAACTCCGACGCGCCGGCAGCGAGAAGCCCGGCTGTTATATCCCCGCCGATATATCCGGCAAGGGCGGGGCAGAAATATATCTCACAGCCGTCGGACAGACCGCGGAAAATTCCCTCCGCCGGCCGAATATCCCCGAATAGGCTGAGCGCTGTAAACGGGGCCCTGCCGATGCCCGAGGGGCTCAGGCCATCGAAAATATGTTCCATTACCGTATTTCCCGCGATGCTGACCCGGTTTATCTCACTGCGTTCGCGGTCTGCGGCGGCGCAGAGCTCATCAATGAATTCATCCAACTGTCTTCTGATTGCGCCGCACAGGACACTTAACCCGTTCTCATTCTCTGAATGAGATATACGGGATATGACGTCCGCACCATACAAATGCTGTGCATTCCTGCCGCTTGCGCAGGAGAGGAGCTTTCCCACAGACAGGTCATACAAAAAAGCGGCGACAGTGGTGGTGCCTATATCAACAGCCAGACCGAGGCCGTCCCCACAGGGAGGTATATCGGCCGCGCCGCGCGTCTCAACGACGGCACTGTGTATTCCGGGCAGAACCACCGTGCAGTCACGCCCGGGCAGTGTGCGGCAGGCGAGGACTTCAGCCCCGTCAATGAGCACGGTGCAGCCGCGGCATTTTCCCGCACCGCCACACGGCGCGCTCACTTCGCGGATACCGGCCCGGCGCAGCGCATCGAGCACCGTGTCGCCCTCCGGCAGAGGGATGCTGCGTGTGATCCCGTCGGAGCACACTGTCATCGTATAAGTTGACATAATATCAATCAACCGCCTTTTTCCAAAGCTCTGCCGCGCCGCATGCGAGGCTTTTCGGTACGTCTATCAGACGCTGGTTACGGCTGCCGCGCCATTTGAGAGAGAGGCTGCGCTCTGCCAGCAAAAATGGTCCGTCTACAAGTACGTCGACAAGCTCGAGAAGGCGGCGCACGCCGGGGCGCTCGTCGCGCAGAAGCTTTTCAAAGGTCCAGCCGGTATATGCCCAGACATTCAGCCCGTGTTCTTTGGCAGCCTTTGCAATAAGGGCGCAGTCTTCGGGCTGGTAAAACGGTTCGCCTCCGGATAGCGTCAATCCATCGGTGAGCGGGTTTGAGAGCATGGTCTGTATTATCTGATCTACGGGAACTTCTTTCCCGCCGTCGGGATCATGTGTCTGAGGATTATGGCAGCCCTCGCAGTGGTGGGGGCAGCCCTGCGTGAACAGCGTAAAGCGGAAGCCGGGCCCGTCGACTATGGAATCCTGGACGAAATCGGCGATCTTCATTTGTATCTCACTTCCGTTTCTGTTATGGCCTGCGGCGCAGCACGAAATAAATGACAAGCGCCGCGAGGATGATTATGATAGCGCATAGCGCGGTTATGATTATGGTCGAAGTGGAGAGGGCGGAGTTGTTCTCCGGTACTGGCGTTGCTTCATCTTCGTCATTCTGGAACTGAATTTTGACTCCGGTCTGGGGCTGCTCGGTCAGACCGGGCGAAGGGCTGCTGTCCGGAGAAGGAGTGGGTGAAGCCGCGGGCCGGGTCGGGGCAAGGGACTCAGTGGCAGGGGCCGGCGTCTGCGTCGGGTTCGGCAGCGTGCCCGATGTCTCGCCGAGGTATACCCATCCGCTGTATCCGTCGAAACTTGTCAGGCCCCAGCCGGCGCACTCCCGGGATATGTGGATGCGCGAGCCATATTCGATACTTGTTAATATGTTGCAGCGGGTGTTTGGGCCAAGACGCAGGTTCAGCCTGCCGTCCGGAGAAACGACGTAGACATAGTAATCTGCGGCAGTGCCCAGACTTAGCAGATCGGGAGATGTCTGTCCAAGATATACCCAACCATAATTATCGCCATATTGGACATATCCCCAGCCGTTACCCTTCTCAACAGTGACGTGGAGAAGCTCGTAGTCCGGTATTGTCGTTATTATCGAATAATCGACACCGGGCCCCTCGCGTAGATTCAGCCCGCCGTCCGGCGTTGTGACATAGACATAGTAATCCACGTTTACCGACTCATCCGGGAAGACGATGGCGTCGGCAAAAGCGGCCCCGGCAAGGGCCAGGGCAAGCAGCGGGGAAAGAGCGCTCTTTTTCATGTTTTGTACCGTCCTGTCAGATGTCTTGTACAAAGGGTAGTATAAAGCCGCGGCGGCTTTGCCTTATTATTTTATCTCACATCGCTCAGACCGTGTTTTACCCTGTCGCGTTCCTCAGCACGTTTTGCGTTGTTGAAGCGGTCTAGAGTGCCGACGAGGTAGCCAGTGATACGGCGGATACGCTCGAACGCAACTCCGTCGTCCTCGGTACGTCCGCAGCCCGGGCACTGATCCTTGATGATGCCGTTGAATCCGCAGACCGGGTCGCGGTCGACCGGATGGTTGATCGAACCATAGCCGATACCGCACTCGCCCATGAAGTGGACGAGCTTTTCAAAGGCTTCAAGATTGTCCGTTGGGTCGCCGTCCATCTCTATATAGCTGATATGGCCGGCGTTGGTCAGCGCGTGGTAGGGAGCTTCCTTCCGGATTTTCTCAAAGGCGGTGATGGGGAAATACACCGGGATGTGGAAGCTGTTGGTGTAGTACTCCCTGTCGGTCACGCCTTCGATAATGCCATAGCGCTGTTTGTCGATCTTGACAAAGCGGCCGGAAAGCCCCTCGGCAGGAGTGGCGATAAGCGAAAAGTTAAGGCCGGTTTTGGCGCCTTCATCGTCCATGCGCTTGCGCATATGGGCGATGATATCCAGTCCGAGCGCCTGCGCCTTTTCGCTCTCCCCGTGGTGGACGCCGATGAGCGCCTTGAGGCATTCGGCAAGACCGATAAAACCGCAGGTAAGCGTACCGTGTTTGAGAACTTCGCCGACCTCATCGTCCCAGTCAAGGTTTTCGCTGTCGAGCCAGACGCCCTGTCCCATTAGGAAGGGGAAGTTTTTAACCTTTTTCTTTGACTGTATGGCAAAACGCTCAAGAAGCTGGTCGATGACAAGCTCCATCTTGGAGTCGAGATCCTCGAAGAACGCATTTATATCCCCGCGTGCCTTGATAGCCAGGCGCGGCAGGTTGATGGTGGTAAATGAGAGGTTGCCGCGGCCGTTTGAGATCTCACGGCTGGGATCATAGACGTTTCCGATGACACGGGTCCGGCAGCCCATATAGGCGATCTCGGTCTCGGGATGGCCGGGCTTGTAGTACTGCAGGTTGAAAGGAGCGTCTATAAATGAGAAGTTCGGGAACAGGCGCTTTGCGCTGCAGCGGCAGGCGAGCTTGAACAGGTCACAGTTCGGGTCGCCGGGGTCGCAGGAGACGCCCTTTTTGACACGGAAGATCTGTATCGGGAAAATGGCGGTCTCGCCGTTGCCGAGCCCTGCCTCCGTCGCGAGCATCACGTTTTTCATTACCATGCGCCCCTCCGGAGAGGTGTCCATTCCATAGTTGATGGAGGAGAACGGCGTCTGTGCGCCGGCACGCGAGTGCATGGTGTTGAGATTGTGTATAAAGGCCTCCATTGCCTGATAGGTGGCGCGGTCCGTCTCCTTGCAGGCGTAGTGGTAGGCAGTTTTCTGCGCCTTTTTCATGCCCTCATCATCGCCGAACGCCTCGACAAGCAGGGGCAGCTCCGCCTCCTGATAGGGCTCGATACCCTCAAGGCATGGATACAGGCCGGTCTGCTTTTCGACCTGCTCCATAATCTGTTTTACCTGCTCCTCGGGATCGTCGATGCCGTGCCAGAGCATGAGCGCCTTTGCAATATTCTGGCGGTACAGGCGCTTGAAAGTCTTTTTTACGCCCTCGCCCATGCCGTAGTCGAAGTTTACAATGCTCTGCCCGCCGTGCTGGTCGTTCTGGTTGGACTGGATGGCGATGCAGCACAGAGCGGAGTACGAGGAGATGTCGTTCGGCTCACGCAGATGCCCGTGCCCGGTGGAGAAGCCGCCCTTGAACAGCTTTACGACGTCTATCTGGGTACAGGTGGTCGTAAGAGTGTAGAAATCAAGATCGTGGATGTGTATGTCTCCCTTGGTATGGGCCCTGGCGTGTTCGGGCTTGAGAACGAACATGTTGTAAAACTGCTTTGCACCCTCAGAGCCGTATTTAAGCATGGTGCCCATCGCGGTATCTCCGTCGATATTTGCGTTTTCCCGCTTGACGTCAGAGTCCTTGGCGTCGGCAAAAGTGATCTCCTCATAGGTATGCATGAGCCTGGTGTTCATCTCGCGCACCCGGCTGCGCTCCGAGCGGTAGAGGATGTATGCCTTGGCGGTTGAGACATATCCGTTGTCCATCAGTACCTTTTCGACTATATCCTGGATATGCTCGACCTCGGGCCTGTCCAGACCCTCGACCTCCAGCGTTGAGCAGACCTCATCGGCCAGACGGCCCGCTACCTCTTCCTGTCCGGGCTTATAGGTTGCGTTGAAGGCCTTTATGATGGCGTCGGTGATTTTCTGCTTGTCAAACGGAACGGTACGGCCGTCTCTCTTGACTATATTTGTAAGGGCCATCCAGATTCCTCCTCTTTCTCTTTTCGTTCTGTGGCACAATATGTTGTGTTTTGTATAAGTCTCACCGCTCATATATAGTACACTCAGGTAAGTATTATGTCAAGTGCAAAAAAAGCATGATGGTGGAGAACGGCACCGGTTTCCGCACAAATATAAAGCATTGATTTTGTGTGGCCGGGTGATATATAATACGAATAAGAAATGCACAGACTATTTTTGAAACGGGAGGAATTGCGAATGACGCTCAACCGCGCCGCACTCAAGGCGAATGCAAAAATCGACATCAGAAAGACAAGGCCAAACGCCGTTCTGGTGACTCTTGTCTTCTCCCTGATAGTACTCGTTCTGGAGATCCTCTCAGCCAGGATAAACGGTAACTGGTACATTATTTCTGAAATGCTTTATGCTTTTTACGAAGGGGATTATATGTTTGAGATGCCGCAGGTCTGGATAAGTCCCGTTGCATGGCTCATACTGCTGGCCATAACGCTGATGACGACCATGCTCTCCGCTGGATATCAGCTTTTCGCGCTGCGTGCCGTTCGGCATGCCTCACCCTCCTACGGCAATCTGTTCGACCCTTTCGGCATGTTTTTCAGGATCCTCTGGCTGAATATACTCACCGGTATATTCATATGGCTGTGGTCGATGCTTTTTATTATACCCGGTATAGTCGCTGCCTACCGTTACAGGCTGGCGATGTATATCAGGTTTGAACATCCCGAGTTTTCAGCGCTGGACTGTATCAGGTACAGCAAACAGCTTATGCAGGGGCATAAAGGTGAGCTTTTCGTGCTGGACCTGAGCTTTTTGGGCTGGCTGTTTCTGTGTATCGTGCCTTTCGTCTCACTCTGGGTCAATCCGTACATGGAGTTTACGAATGCGTGGTTCTATATCTCTCTGGCTGATGGTCCCGCGGTGGGAGGGCCTCACGTAAATTACGGCGGTCCCGGGGATGCTCCCGGAAGAGGCTCCGGCGAAAGATCGGACGGAAAGCCGCCCTGGGAAATGTAAATAGTCAAGAGAAGATGTCAGGGGCCCGGCGGGCTGCCGGGCCCCTCTTTGCGCTCAATTGTAAACTTAAATAAATATTACGGTTGACAATCATCCCCGGGCATGCTATCCTTTCCGTGGAGGATGATGGAATGAGAGTAAAAGACCTGACATATATCGCGATGTTTTCCGGGCTGACGGTTCTGTGCTCATGGCTGAGTATCCCGGCGGATGTGCCGTTCACGCTTCAGACCTTTGCCGTCTTTGCGGCGCTGTGCATACTCGGCGGAAAACGGGGAACGATTTCGATAGCCGTATATATCCTGATGGGCGCTGTGGGCCTTCCGGTGTTTTCGGGCTTCAAGGGCGGCGTCGGCGTGCTTTTGGGCGCGACGGGCGGCTATATCGCGGGTTTCCTGTTCAGCGGGCTTTTCTATTGGCTGATAACGCATATCTTCGGCAGCGGTCGGGCCGTCAAGCTCGCAGCGGTGTTTGTCGGGCTCGTTGCCTGCTATGCTTTTGGCACGATATGGTTTACACAGGTGTATGTGAGCGAACAGGGGAGTATAGGATTTATCGCCGCGCTGGCCCGCTGCGTCGTACCGTTCATAATACCGGATATTGTAAAATTGTTTCTTGCGGTTTATGTATCAGAAAAATTAAGTAATTATGTAAACTTAAAAATATCATAAAAGGCCTCTTAAAATTCCAGCCCTGTGTCAGATGACGCAGGGCTGGTTCGATATTATCAGATAAGAACATTTGTCAGCATGATATAAAGCCTAGCGGGTTGCTCATCTATACAGTCCACAACAAGATACAGGCGGTTTTTTGCCTGTGTGCTATCGCCCTCCCAGAGATAGGAATAACTGTCATAGGCTGTTCCGTCCCCGGTAGTCATGGGGGTGACCTCCTCGGTTGGCTCACCAAAGGCCTCCCTCATCGTGTGCAGCAGAGCGTCGCGCTTCTGAGGAAGATTTTCTGTCAGCTCACGCGTGAGCTTGAGCTCTATGTATTCGAGCGTCATGTCATCACGGGAGGTCTGAAACTCCGGCAGGAAGCGTATGTCAACCCCATCTGCCGTGGTTGTGAACCACAGCTGCGGGTCGAGCGTGCCCATGGCTGGCAGCTCATCCACGCCCAGCGTCGAGGAGAGCTCAGTAGTTTTGAGCTCCCAGGGTATACCGGGATAGAGGAATGTTCCGGACTGTCCGTCATAGAGGTCGGATACATCAAACTCCAACATGGTGTCGGACTCGTCGACTTCAAAGTTATACGAAACCGTATCTGAGGAAGAGCTGTCATGCGTATGCGCGTCGTTATTTGAGCATCCGCAGCAAATCAGCAGTGAAAAAGTGAGAAACAGAAGCGCAAGTTTTTTGTGCGGCAACTTGTTTCCGGCATATCTGCACATAAAATATCACTCCAGGAGATACATTCCCAATTCGTAAGTTGTTTAGTACAGCAAAACTATATTTATTAACCGTTTATTATTTTGTAGTCACCCCCAATATCGTTCAATAGTCGGACAAAGACAACTTTAGCTTATATTATAAATAATTATATGATTATTTTT
>CAZSRK010000028.1:0-29664 GCA_964609305.1 uncultured Oscillospiraceae bacterium | reverse complement strand
AACCATGTCTTCTTTTATCTACTTTTCAATTTGCGAAAATTATTGTACCTTATCAGTAAGGCAGATTATCTAAAACTATTTTAAACCATAAAATAAAAGAGATGATTACGTTAATCTCACAAAAAAACCAACGAGGCCCGCATGATTTTGGCGATGGGCCCGTTGGTTTTGTGTTTATTCATGCCTTTATCAGGCGTGCTTCATTTTTTCTGCGGTTATCACGCCGCAGTTGCCGTGTTTAAATCCCTCAAAGTATATCAGCTTCAGTCCCTCGGGCGTCTCAAGCTCCAGCGTTATATCCTCCGGAGCTTTGCCGGAGAGCGCGTCCTGTGCGCACATGCGCAGATATGCCAGCTCCTCGACACCGACTGGCCAGGTGTCGTGGCAGGGATAGATGAGGTCAAATTTGTCGCTCATGGCCGAGAGCTTATCCAGGCTGCGCAGGAAGTCCTCCGCGTTGGAATCGGGGTTTTGCAGAAAGACCGGCTGCCTCATGACCGTATCGCCGGAGAAGAGCAGGCGGTTTTCGATGTCCAGCAGCGCGATGGAGCCGGGGGAGTGCCCGGGGACATGTATCACCTGCAGCCGGCGGGAGCCGAGCGAAATAACCTCGCGGTCATACAGCGGGTGCACGTCGAGGTCTTCATGTCCCGGCTGGCTGAGAAGGCCGTCCATATCGCTCTCGTGTATCCAGATGGGGCTCCATAGATGGTCGCCGCCCGTATGGTCGCCGTGGTAGTGTGTGTGTACAAGCGTCACAGGAAGATCCGTCAGCTCGCGCACCTTTTCGGGCAGCCAGCTGCCGTCAAAACCGGTGTCCAGCAGCACCGCCATGCTGCTGCCCGCGATCAGGTAAAGGTTGACGCCCCCGTTTTCGTCAAAGAGCCAGGTGTTCGGGGCGATTTCATGTACTGTCACAGCCATTTTAAGAGTTCTCCTTTCACGGTCACGCGATGTTTCGGCGCCCGCCGAGCCTGCATTATCTGGTATAGGCGTCTGCCCGGACGGGGTCGACGTACTTTTCCAGCTCACGGAAGGTGATACACCTGCCGCCCTCTTCATATATTGTCCGGACCATTTCGGCAAAAGGTATTTTGGTCATCATCGGGTCGTCGATTCCGTGGAATACGAGGACCATCACCCTGCCGGTGCAGAGGGAGATTTGGCGGCGCAGCTCACCGACACTGTCAGGATCGGAGTGCGGCACGCACAGCGGGCTGTCGATATAGGGGTCATACAGCGCCTCGCCCAGCAGCCGGGGCTCCACGCCGTAGAGGTCGCCTCTTCCCCAATAATATCCTGTTTCGCGCATGAGGTCAAGTATTTGCGGGGTATAGGCTCCGCCGGGCGCACCGAAAACGGTGGGCTTTGGTATGCCGTGCTGCGCGCAGCGCTCCTCAATGCCGCGTATCTGCGCGAGCTGGTCGGCTCTGTCCAGATTCCGGAACTCGTTGAGATGTTCCAGCGAGTGGTTGAGCACCTCGTGGCCGCGGTCGGACAGCTCCTTTATCTGTTCCCAGGTCATGTAACGGCTCTTGTCCGAAAATCCCGTGCCGCCGAAAAAGCCCCCGGTGCACTCGGCGATGAACAGGTTTGCGTGTCCGCCATACTTTTCCAGTTCCGGACAGGCCACGGTGTAGTGGTCGAGGGTCGCGTCGTCAAAGGTCATCAGCACGCATTTGTCGGGAACAGGCGCTATCACGGGGTCAGAGCCGCGCTTTGCCTGTTCATATTCCTCGAAGCCGAAGCCGAAAAGCTCCCGCATTAGCGAATCCGGTACGCTCTCGCCGCTCATGAGCCCGGCGATGACGCGGGCGCGCTGTTCTATCTCCGGCCCGGGCATCATGGGGCCCGCCGCACCGGGCTCCGGAGCCGGATCCCCGGGCATGGGAGGCGCGGGACGCGGGGGAAAGGCCTCATCCCACTCGCCTCTGAGCGTGTCCAGGCCGACATAGCGCTCCGGCGTGAGCAGCCGGGTGAGGCGGTCATGCTTGTTTATCGCGCGGACAAGTGAATTTACGTTCATAACAATAGCTCCCTTTCTCATTGATATACAGCGTTTGCGACGCAACGCGCGCCCTTATCCCAGCCGATGGCCGCGGTTCATGACAAAGACCGGCCGCCGCAGCTTGTCAAAGCGCGCGTCGAGTTCGCCCTCGATCGCCGCAAAGCAGGCCAGCTTTCCGGGTTCAACCGTGCCGAGCTCGCTCTCAAGGTGCAGCGCCCGCGCCCCGCCGAGCGTGGCAAAGCTTATTACGTCCCGCTCCGGGATGCCGGCCTGCACCATCTGGCGCATCTCTGCAAACGGGATGCAGGCGTCGGTTTTCGGGTCGGGGCTGAAGATATAATCCGTACCGACGCAGATCTTGCCGCCGGCCCTGTAAATCCTGACAAGGTTTTCGAGGATTCCCCGGCGGCGCTTTGCCTCCATCTCTGCCATTTTCGCCGGATCGATGCGCGGCGCGTCCTTGATCTGCGCGCCCTCCGGCAGGGGGCGCGCAGCCTCCGGATCGCCGATCGTCGTGTGAAAGACGATGCCGCGCTCAATGCATTTGCGCAAAAGCTCCTCGCTCATCGGATCATCGGGCGTGTGCGCGGCCTGGTCGATGCCGCAGTCGGTCAGCCAGTCGAGCGTTTCACTCTTGCCGAGATGGGCGCAGACCCACATGCCGTGGCTGTGTGCGCGCTCACAGATGGCCTTTACCATTTCCGGACTGAGACAGGCGCGCCCCTCCATGATGCCTATCTTGATGCAGCGGCTGCCGTTGCCAAACTGATAAGTGACGGCGTCGGCCGCCTGCTGCGCTGTCTCGATGATTATACCGACGCGGGCGCCGGGATCGGGACCGCAGCCGTAGCCGCCGTCAACATCGATGTATTTGGCCGCAGGGACAACCCGGGTATATTCGGGTCCGGACTTTTCCCTAAGCCAGGCGATATAATCCCCGGCTGGAAGCGGGCAGAGCATGCCAAGCTCCTGCACGGCGCAGACGCCGTTTTCTGCCCATGCACTCAGCGTACTGTCATCAAAACCGTCTGGCGATACGGCCACATGTACATGGGAGTCGATAAAGCCCGGGAAAAGCGTGCAGCCGGACAGGTCGAACACCCGCGCGCAATCGGCCGGAAGGCCGGCGCTCACGGCCGTGATGCGCTCGCCCTCAACAAGGATGTCGAGCGGCTGCTTATCGTGAAGCGCGTCATAGACGGCAGCATTTTTTATCAGCGTTTTCATTGCCGTAACCTCCTAGAATCGATTCCATAAATCTACTATATTATCCTGTGAGCGCGCCTGTCAAGCACAAACCCGCTCTGTGCATGGAACGGGCTGAAATAGGCCGCAAGTCAGAGACTTTAACTACCCGAACGGGTAGGCAGAAAAACATAAAAAGCCTCCCCGCTAAGGGGAGGCTTACACATGCCGGCATCAGCGCTTTTCCATCAGCTGCGCCAGCTTCTTCTTCCGGAAGAAATATACGAGCAGGATGAGAGATACAGCGGAGGTCAGGCATCAGCCCAGAAACATTGCGTCATAGCCCATCGAGTCGATGACGATACCCCAGAGCACCGCGCCGGCTCCGTTTGCCACGTCGTTGGATATCTGATAGGTGCCGCTGGCGGCTCCTCTGCGATTTGCCGGCGAGAGCTTGACCGCCGCCGCCTGCATTACCGGGTTGGTTGTACCGTTGCCAAGGCCGACCAGAAAACCGGCGATGTAGATGCCCAGGGCCGATGTCGAGAAAATCATAACGACAAAGCCGATGATATTTACTATCAGTGCGGGTACGCCGACGGCAAGCTCCCCATATCGGTCGGTCAGACGGCCGGCAAAGAGCCGCGTCACGAGCATCGCAACGGCCACGAATGTGAAGAACATGGCCACATTTTCAATGCCGCGATAGTCGGCATACAGAACGATGAAGGAGTTCACGGCGGCCCATGAGGTGCAGTTGAAAAGCTGCACGACAGTCGCGGGCAGCGCGCGTGTCTCGATCACACGGGACAGTCCCCTGTACTCGGACAGGTCCTTTGCATGCCCGGCCTGTTTGAGCCTTTCCATCTTCTCCTTATAAAACGGCAGCTTTTCATACCGCAGGAAAAACGCCAGGACCATGGCCGCGAGCACGACGCCCGTAGCGCCCCATATTACCGGCATATAGCTCTCGTCCGTCATCAGCGACAGCGCGACGGCCGAGCCAACGGCGGTCGACAGGGAGTAGCCGATGCCGAGGTAGCCGACACCCTCGCTCATGCGCTCCTCCGGCACCACATCCGCGCCGGCGGCATAGTCGGCGGTGCTGCCCACAGCGTAACCAAAGCCCTGAAGCCCACGGAAGATTATCAGAAGCCCCGCAACCGGGAAGATACCAAAGCAGAATATCGAAACGGCAAAAATCGCACAGCCGAGGATAAGCACACGCTGCCGGCCGCGACGGTCGGACAGATCACCCGCGACAAGCCTCGCGAGTACTGCCATCACGGCAAACGCGGCGTTGAGCCAGCCGCTGAAGGCCGCGGAATCGAACAGGGAGTATATATACCGCGCCATGGTGCTGTTTATCATGCTCATGGCAAGCCCTATGAACAGGCAAACGGCGCAGGCGATCAGAAAATGTCGGTTCCATATCTTTTCTTTCTGGGGTTCGTGCAAGTGTATCAACTCCGTATCATTCAGTTGTATGATATCATACACCATGACTGCTTGTTTTTAAAGACTAAATATACTTTTTCTTATATTATTTTCCCCGGAATGCAGAAATATCGTTTTACATTTTGCCGTGAATACTATATAATTATAACGTCAGCTTGTAATACAAGTTCGCATTTTTACCGTTAGGAGGAGAAATTTTGGCAAAAAAGAAAGAAAAGCTGTGGAGCGGCTATTTCATTCTGTTCGTGATCCTTGGTTTCATCGTAAGTACCGTGGTATATCTTCTGGACAACGTTCTGTCCATATACGCAAACGATGTCTGGGGCTCCAAGAGCGGCGCTGGCCTGCTCACGACCACGTTTACTCTCGGCTCGATAATCGCCACCTCCGCCTGTGGCATAGTAATCGACCGCACGGGGCGCAAGCGCGCCATCATTTTCGGCTATGCAATGTATACAATAGGAATGCTTGGCATGTGCCTGACTACTTTGCCGGGATTAGTTTACATAATGCGCGCTCTTCAGGGCATCGGCAAGGGCGTCGTCGGCGTTTCCATCGCAAGTGCTGTTGCGGGTATCATACCCAAGTCCAGGATGGGCGAGGGTATGGGCTACTACGGCCTCGGTTCCACGCTTGCCCAGGCGATAGGGCCCTCGCTCGGCTTTGCACTGATAGAAGGCGGCAACTATAACCTGACTTTCACCGTGTGCACCGTTTGTTTTGCCGTTTGCCTTTTTGCTGCGCTGTTTATAAATTACGAGAAGAAGTATAACATCCAGCGCGGTACGGACACAGGCTCCGCACCTGCGGACGCAAAGTATCACGGGTTGTGGAAGCTGTTTGAAAAGGCGGCCCTGCCGGCAACGCTGGTCATGTTCATGTACGGCGCCGGCTGCACCCCGATACTCATATATATAACCCTCTATGCGACGGAGGTACTGGAGGTCGGCAACGCCGGATCGCCGGATTCTTCTTTGTCGTATCCGCCATTGCGATGCTCATAACGCGCTTCACCATCGGGAAGGTCATTGATAAGCGCGGCGTATTTGGCATAGTTATCCTTGGCAACATTCTCGGAATTTTTTCAAACCTGCTGCTGCTCATTTTCAAAAGCGACATTTTCTATTACATCACCGGCGCAATCTACGGCTTTGCGACCGCGATGATATATCCCGCGCTTCAGGCCGCGGTCATCGTCGACTCGCCGGATGAGCGGCGCGGCGCGGCAAATTCGCTTATGCTCTTCGGGCTCGATTTCGGCATCCTGTGCGCCTCGGCACTGTTTGGAATGCTCAACGAATATGTCGGATGGGTAGCCGTGTTCGTGGGCGGCGCGCTGTTTTATGCCGTCGGCGTCGTACTGACCATTCTGCTCATGTCCAACAGTGCGCGTGAAAAGCGCCGCGCTAAAATGGGCATAGGGGTATAGACGGTACGAAAAGGAGGAGAAAATGACCGAAGCGGGAGGAATCGGAAACGGGGCCCGGCTCTGGACCGGGTATTTCGTCCTGGTCTGCATCATGGGGCTGTTCACGAGCCTTGTCATGCGGCTGCTGGACAACACGCTGGCCATCTATGCAAATGACGTGTGGAACTCCAAGTCCGACGGCGGGCTGCTCACGACGACCTTCACCTTCGGCTCCATCGTCTCGAGTGCGCTGTGCGGCAGCATAATCGACCGCACCGGCCGGCAGAAAGCGATGATAGCGGGCGCGGCGATTTTCGTCGTTGTGACCGTCGTGCTCATGTTTACGACGGTCAGGTGGATAGTGCTCACCGTGCGTGCGCTTCAGGGCCTGGGCAAGGCCGTCTGTATGGTCGCCTCGGCCTCCATGGCGGCAGATATCATACCGCGCGAGCGCATGGGCGAGGGCATGGGATATTACGGCCTGGGCTCAACGCTTGCCAGTGCTTTCGGACCGGCTCTGGGTATCGCGATGATATCCACCGGCAGCTATGACCTTATGTTTGGAAGCTGTGCGGGGCTGTATTTTGTGGTCATTATAATGGCGATCTTCGTAAACTATGAGAAGAAAGGCTCCCCCGCGTCCGCCAGCACCGCAGCCACTCAGACGGCCGCTGCCAAGCAGGATCCGACGCACGAATACCGTGGGGTCTGGAAGCTGTTTGAAAAGAGCGCGATCCCCTCTGCCGCGGTGACATTCTTGGGCTCTGCGGGAACAGTCTGCATCCTCGTTTTTCTCACGCTGTACGCGACCGACGGCCTGGGAATAGAGAACCCAGGGCTATTTTTTACATTTTCTGCCGTAACGATGCTGATAACCAGACTAGTAATCGGCAGGATGGTCGACCGGTTCGGAGTTGTCATAGCGCTTTTGCCGGCTCTGCTTCTGGCAGTCGGGATATACCTGCTTCTGGCGTTCGCCGCGCCGCACAGCTATATGGTGTTTCTGCTCTGCGGCGCTATCTATGGCGTGTCGATGAGCATGTTTTACCCGGCGTTGCAGGCCGCGGCCGTCGTCGACGCACCGGAAGAGCGCAAGGGGGTTGCAAACTCCACGCTGTTTTTCGGCCAGGATCTGGGTATCCTCGTGGCGTCCGCGGCACTGGGCTGGGTGCTGGAGTCTTACGGATATGTGCTCATGTTTATGGGCGGTATCGTCCTGTTCGTCATCTCCGGCGTGCTCTCGCTCCTGCTCATGAGCAACCGGGCGCGGGCGCGCCGCCGCAGGAAATATGGCGTGCCGGACCCGGGCGCCAGAGCCTGACCGGCACAGTAGAAATACAATAATAGAAAACCCCGAAAGCCGAGGCCTTTCGGGGTTTTCATACAATTGCGCTGTGCGTTTTTCGTCTTGCCTTTTCTTCGAAGCGGCGCTCAGCCGAGGTTGGCCTCCAGCGATTCAAGCTGCTTTTCAAGCTCAGCGGGCAGCTTGTCGCCGAAGCGGGAATAAAACTCGCGCACGCCCTCACATTCTGCACGCCAGAGCTTGCGGTCGACGCTGAGCAGATCACGCAGCGTCTGCTCGTCTACGCCGCTGCCTTCGAGATTTATATCGCCCGGGCGCGGGACAAAGCCGATCTCGCACTCGTCGGCCTCCGCCTCGTCAAAGCAGCGGGCCATTATCCATTCGAGCACTCGCATATTATCGCCAAAGCCCGGCCAGATGAAGTTGCCCTCGTCATCAGTTCGGAACCAGTTGACGTTGAAAATCTTCGGCGGATTTTCAAGCAGCTTGCCCATGTCGAGCCAGTGCTGCCAGTAATCGCCCATGTTGTAGCCGCAGAACGGCAGCATTGCCATCGGGTCGCGGCGTACTACACCGACCTGTCCGGTGGCGGCCGCGGTGGTTTCGCTGCCCATTATGGAGCCGACGAAAACGCCGTGCTCCCAGCTTCTGGACTGGTAGACCAGCGGCGCGGTCTTTGCCCGGCGGCCGCCGAACACGATGGCCGAGATGGGCACACCGTTGGGGTTTTCAAATTCGGGGCTGATGCGGGGACAGTTCTTGGCCGGTGCCGTGAAGCGGGAGTTGGGGTGCGCTCCCTTGCTGCCGTCCGAGGGATCCCAGGGCTCGCCCTTCCAGTTGAGGGCGCCCTCGGGCGGGTTTTTGTCCATGCCCTCCCACCAGACCGTTCCCTCCCGGGTCAGGACGACGTTCGTGAAGATCGTGTTTTTCTTTGTCGCGGCCAGCGCGTTGGGGTTGGACTTTTCACTTGTGCCCGGCGCGACGCCGAAAAAGCCGTTTTCGGGGTTCACGGCCCAGAGCCTGCCATCCGCGCCGATACGCAGCCAGGCGATGTCGTCGCCGACGCACCAGACTTTCCAGCCTGCTTTGCGGTATCTCTCCGGCGGGATGAGCATGGCTAGGTTTGTCTTGCCGCAGGCGGAGGGGAAAGCCGCGGCGAGATAACGCGTTTCGCCCTGTGGGTTTTCAAGACCGAGGATGAGCATATGCTCGGCCATCCAGTTCTCCTGACGGCCCAGGACGGATGCGATGCGCAGAGCAAAGCACTTTTTGCCCAGCAGGACATTCCCGCCGTAGCTGGAGTTGACGGACATTATGGTATTATCCTCCGGGAAATGGACGATATATCGCTTTTCGGGGTCGAGTTCCGCCTTCGAGTGCAGGCCCTTGATGAAATCGGGGCTGTCGCCGAGCGCGTCAAAAACCTCAGCGCCCATGCGCGTCATGATGGCCATGGACAGCACGACATAGATCGAATCGGTCAGCTCCACGCCGTATTTGGCAAAGGGCGAACCGACAACGCCCATGGAGTACGGGATCACATACATCGTGCGGCCGGCCATGCAGCCGTCATATATACCGCGCAGGAGCTCGAGCATCTCTCCGGGCTCCATCCAGTTGTTGGTCGGGCCCGCGTCCTCCTGCTTTTTTGAGCAGATGAAGGTGCGGTCCTCAACGCGCGCGACGTCGTTGGGGTCGGAACGATGCAGATAACAGCCGGGCAGCTTCTCTTCATTGAGCTTTATCATCTCGCCGGTGCTCATGCCTTCGGCGCGAAGCTCTTCAAGCTGGGACTCCTGCTCGGTTATCCAGACAATCTTTTCCGGCTTTGTGAGGGCCGCCATTTCGTCAATCCAGTCAAGTACATATTTATTTGTCGTAAGAGCCATTATTCCGCCTCCTGAAATCGTTTATCCTTGCTATCATACCTCATATCCGGACAAAAATCAATTGCGGGATAAATTTCTAAGGAGCTCATGCAGTATTTACAAATATTCAGGCATAAAGATTGCAATTTTGTACGGAATGTGGTACATTGATTTCAAAATCAAGACCTACCGGAGGTGCCGCGAAATGTCCCTGTCAAAAAAGCGCTCAGTATCACTTGCGCTGGCGCTCGTCCTGGCGATCGCCTGCTTTGCCGGCTGTGTGACCCAGGGCCGGCGCAACCCCACGGCGACGATAAGCTTTTCAAACGGCGTTGAGATAACCATGCGGCTTTATTATGATAAGGCTCCCAACACCGTAAAAAACTTCATCTCCCTTGCCGAGAGCGGATTTTATGACGGGCTTAGCATACACCGCGTCGTGCAGTACAACATCATCCAGATGGGCGACCCGAACGGCGACGGGACCGGCGGCCCCGGCTATTATATCGAGGGCGAGTTTCCAAACAACGGCTATAAGAAAAATGACCTGAGCATGACCGAGGGCATGGTCGCCATGGCCCGCTTCGGCAGCACGGACAGTGATTCGGACTACTACGACACGGCGGGAAGCCAGTTTTTCGTCACGCTGCGCAACAAATCGGAGCAGTACGATGGAGATTATGCCGTTTTCGGAAAGGTCATAAGGGGCCTTGATGAGTTTGAGGAGATCGGCAATGTGCAGGTCGACGACAACGACAAGCCGATTGAGGATATAACTATTCTCTCCGTTGAGATCGAGACCTACGGCGAGACTTACGGAGAGCCGGACACCATCCCGATCGATTGAGCTTTTTGCACGGCCCAGGATGTGAATCCGCACAAGGACCCGTCTGGCTGCGCCTGAAAACACGCCGGTCTGGCCGTGCAAAGACTGGTTTAAAGAACGCGCTTTTAAAGAACGCGTCGGCCCGGCCATGCAAAAATGTGCAAAAAAACCCCTTCCGCCGGATCACAGCAGGATCCGGCGGAAGGGGCGGTTCGTTTTGCCCGGGCAGCGGCCCGCGGCATATTTATTTGATGTATCCGTCGAGGATGCTTCCGGCCTCGTCCGAGTCATTTGCCGTGACGTAGACAACGTATACCCCGCTCCTGCGAACGATGGCCTTTTCCAGCTTGGGTACCTCTTCCGGGACATAGTCGGCATAGGATTCCTTCTGCGCCTCCACGCGCGCATTGCATGCGGCCTCGATATCGGCGGCACCGGATTCGTCATTTGCCTTGAACAGGGCGATCTCCTCTGCGGTCGCGCCGGTCGAACAATACACCTGCGCCTCGGCCAGGAGAGAGGCGTCAAAGCCGTAGAGCATGGCGGCGGTTTCAGTTTCTATGGGGCTTAGCAGATCTGTGAAGGCATCGCTTCCCAGCAGCTCGCGGGAGCAGTCCTCAAGGCTGAAGTCCGCCTGTTCCCCGCCTGATGTGCAGGCGCACAGCGCCAGCAGAGAAAGACACAGCGCCAACAGCTCGGCAGAAGGCTTTTTCATTGTGTATCAGCCTCCGTTTCAGTATGTGTTTGGGCACCATTCCCCTGCTCAGAGCCGGGCAGGTCCGGATCCACCGGCGAAAGCTCCATAGCGGCGTTTCCGCCGGATAAGTCCGCATCTCCAGGTATATAATGCGTGCGCAGATAGTCGAGCCAGACAGCGTACTCCGCCGCGGTGAAGTGTATCCCATCGAAGGTGACATCCGAGGGCAGATACCCGTCCTCGCCGGCCAATGCGGCGCACAGATCGATGTAATAACAGTCTTTCTCATCCGCCAGCTCGTGAAGCCTTGCGTTGTATTCGTTGATACGCTCCATATTGAAATACTGATGTGAATCGCTTTTCGCCTTGCTCACCGGAGTGAGCCCCATGATGTATACGAGAGCGTCGGGGTGATCCTCTATCAGGCGGTCTATCACGCCGGCATAAAGATCCTTGAAGGTGTATGAATCATAGGATATCTCGTTTATGCCAAGCAGGATGTATATCTTGCCGTAATCCGTCTGCGACATCTGAGTTATATAGTCGCCGACGCCAAGTACGGTCATGCTGGTCGCCGCGTATATGTCACAGTTTGTAAGCCCGCTGTATAGGCGGAATCCGTCCATCAGAGAGTTACCGATAAATGCCGCATCGTCAAAATACGAGTCATCCGCAGGCGTGTCCTGCGCCGGCACGTCGGGGCCGGAGAGGTCCATAGTCGGCTGAGTGCTCTGCGTGGGGTCCGGGGTGCCGGATGAGGAGGGCGTGACAGTGGGCATATCGTCCCCCTCGGCGAGGCCGGGAGCCACAGGCTCCGGCAGCGATGCGGTCTCCTCCGGAGCCTGCGTCGGTGTCTGTCCGGATGCGGGGGGCGACTCTGTCTCGGCCTGCTGCCCGCCGCAGGCAGTCAAAAAAAGCGCCGCGCCCAAAAGAAGCGCTGCAATACATTTTCGTCTTATATTGAACATGTCCGATTCTCCGAAAAACTATTCTGAATCAATTATAATAACACCCCGGTGAATATGCAAGTGCTATTTGTCAAATATCCGCATATTTTGTCGACCTGCCTCAGGTCCCGGATCAGATGCAAATATCGACAATATTGACCTTCCAATTGCTGAGTGGTATAATAAACTACTAGATTGCTGTTTTTGATATATGGGTGATATGTCTATGTGGCTGTCGGATAAATGGAAGGATTATGAGCTCATCGACTGTTCGCAAGGCGAAAAGCTCGAACGTTGGGGCAACAGGATACTCGTGCGCCCCGACCCGCAGGCGATCTGGAAAACGCCGCGCACGGACAGGCGCTGGAAAAAGTATTCCGCGCGCTATGTTCGCAGCGGGCGCGGCGGCGGCGCGTGGGACAAGCGCGAGCTTCCCGCGTCGTGGCGCGTCTGCTATGGGGAGCTTACCTTCAACGTAAAACCGATGAATTTCAAACATACCGGTCTGTTCCCGGAGCAGGCGGCAAACTGGGACTACATCATGGAAAAGATCCGAGCCGCCGGCCGGCCAGTAAATGTCCTGAACCTGTTTGCATATACTGGCGCAGCCACGCTCGCCGCGGCAAAAGCCGGGGCCTCCGTCTGCCATGTGGATGCGGCCAAGGGCGTGGTCGCCTGGGCTCGGGAGAATGCCGCTGCCTCGGGCCTCGGCGAGGCACCGGTGCGCTGGATAGTCGACGACTGCTCCAAGTTCGTTGAGCGGGAAATACGGCGTTCACGCCGTTACGACGCGGTCATCATGGACCCGCCAAGCTACGGGCGCGGCCCCTCGGGCGAGGTCTGGAAGCTGGAGGAAAATCTCTGGGATTTCGTGCAGCTCGTGTCCGGGGTCCTGTCGGACACGCCGCTGTTTGTGGTCATAAATTCCTACACTACGGGACTTTCCGCCTCGACGCTGACTTACATCGCCGAGAGTATCTTCACCAAAAAATTCGGCGGTCACAGCCAGAGTCGGGAGCTGGGGCTGCCCGTCACGGCAAGCGGGCTTGCGCTGCCCTGCGGGGCCAGTTGCCGATGGGAGGCAAAATGAGCAATACGATTATAAGCATAAAGGGCCTTGTTTACACATATCAGGGCGAGGAAAGCCCGGCGGTGGATGATGTCAGCCTGGATATCGAGCAGGGCAGTTTTACCGCAGTGCTCGGACACAACGGTTCGGGCAAGTCGACGCTTGCAAAACACATGAACGCGATACTCACGCCCACATCCGGCACGGTGCTCGTTGACGGGATGGACACACGGGAGGAGGACAGGCTTCTCGATATCCGCCGCACGGTCGGTATGGTGTTCCAGAACCCGGATAACCAGATAGTCGCGAATGTCGTCGAGGATGACGTGGCCTTTGCGCCGGAGAACCTCGGCGTGGAGCCCGCGGAGATCCGCCGGCGCGTGGACGCCGCGCTGCGGCAGGTCGGGATGTACGAATTCCGCCTGCACGCGCCGCATCTTCTCTCCGGCGGGCAGAAGCAGCGCGTGGCGATAGCCGGCGTGCTGGCCATGCAGCCGCGCGTCGTAGTGCTCGATGAGCCGACGGCTATGCTCGACCCCGTGGGTCGCCGGGAGGTTATATCGACCATAACGCGTCTGTGCCGGGAGACGGGGATGACCGTCATCCTGATAACCCACAACATGGACGAGGTGATAAACGCCGACCGCCTTATCGTCATGTCCTCCGGCCGTATCATCGGCGACGGGGAACCGACGCAGGTCTTTTCGCACGTCGAGGAGCTTAAAGCCGAGGGACTTGCTGTGCCGGAGACGACGGAGCTTTTATGGAGGCTGCGCCGAGATGGGCTGGATCTGCCGCTCGACGCGCTGTCTGTGGCCGCCTGTGCGGACGCCATCGCCGAAAAATTATAACTCTAAAAGGGAAACCAGCCAATGTCAACGATTCAGGTTCGGGGGCTGCGCCATGTTTACAGCGCCGGCACCCCGTTTGAAAAGGTCGCCATCGACCAAATAGACCTAACCATCCCGGGGGGCAGCTTTGTCGGGCTGATCGGACACACGGGCTCGGGTAAGTCAACGTTCATCCAGCACCTCAACGGCCTGCTCAAGCCGACCTCCGGCAGCGTCCTTCTGGAAAACGAGGACATTCTTTCAAGCAAGGACAGCCTGCGCCGCGCGCGCTTTCGCGTCGGGCTTGTCTTTCAGTACCCGGAGTACCAGCTTTTTGAGGAGACGGTCTACCGCGATATCGCCTTCGGGCCGAAAAACATGAGGCTCACGGAGCAGGATATCGACGCGCGGGTGCGCGAAGCCGCACGCTTCGTCGGAGTCGGCGAGGAACTGTTTGAGCGCTCGCCGCTGGAACTTTCGGGCGGTCAAAAGCGTCGAGTAGCCATAGCTGGAGTTATTGCGATGCGTCCGGAGGTGCTCGTGCTCGACGAGCCGACGGCCGGGCTCGATCCCGCGGGCCGCGCGGAAATACTCGGCAACATAACCGAATACCACCGCCAGACCGGATCGACTGTCCTTCTTGTCTCTCACAGCATGGAGGAGGTCGCGCGCATCACCGAGAGGATAATAGTTTTCCACGACGGCGGCGTCGCCATGGACGGCGCGCCGGCCGAGGTCTTCGCGCGCGGGGCCGAGCTGGCGGAGATGGGCCTTTCCGTACCCTGGGCCGCGGCCATTGCCGACGCGCTGCGCGCGCGGGGCGTCATGCTGCCAGAGGGCATCTATACGACCGACGCGCTCGAGAGCGCGATACTCGCCCTGAAAAGGGGGGCTGCTCCATGCTGAAGGATATAACCCTCGGCCAGTACTTCCCCGGCGACACCATCGCGCACCGGCTCGACGCGCGCACGAAGCTCATCCTGGTGGTCGTGTATATCGTCGCGCTGTTCACGGCAAAGAGCTATTTCTCCTATGCGCTCGTGCTTACTGCGCTCATCTGCTGTATGATAGTGTCGCATATCGGGCCAAAGACCCTGCTCACAGGGTTAAAGCCTCTGATACTCATAATCATATTTACGGCGATACTGAACCTGTTTTACACCGACGGTCGGGTGCTCTTCAGCATCTGGAAGCTGCGCGTGACCTATGAGGGCGTTCGCAACGCATTCTTCATGGTCCTGCGTATCGTGATGCTGATCTCCGGCACCTTTCTTCTGACATATACGACAAGCCCTATCGCGCTGACCGACGGGCTTGAAATCCTGCTCGGCCCGCTCAAGAAGATAAAAGCGCCGGTGCACGAGTTTTCGATGATGATGAGCATCGCACTGCGATTTATTCCCACGCTGGTGGAGGAGACGGACAAGATAATGTCCGCGCAGAAAGCCCGCGGCGCAAGCTTTGAGACAGGCCGGCTGACAGAACGCGCCCGGGCGCTGCTGCCGCTGCTCGTACCGCTTTTCATAAGCGCGTTCCGCCGCGCGGACGAGCTTGCAACGGCCATGGAGTGCCGCTGCTACCACGGCGGGGAGGGGCGCACAAGAATGAAGCAGCTCCACATGCGCTCCCGCGACGCGATAGCGCTGATACTTGGTGCCGCAGTGCTGGCTGGGGTAATAACGCTGAGGAGCTTTGGACTGTGACGGAAAGGAACATTGCCCTGCGCCTGAGTTATGACGGCAGCGGCTATCACGGCTGGCAGGTGCAGAAAACGGAGATAAGCGTGTCGGAGACGCTCGAGCGGGCGCTTGGAGCCGTCTGTGGCCACAGGGTGAAGGTTACCGGCTGCGGACGTACGGACGCAGGGGTGCATGCGCTGCGCTACTGCGCGAATTTCCGCACGGACAGCCGCATCCCGATAGACAGGCTGCCGCTGGCTGTAAATTCCCGGCTGCCGGCGGATATCGCGGTTTCCGCTGCCTGTGAGGCGGAGCCGGACTTCAATGCGATAGGTTCCTGCCTGAAAAAGGAATATGTTTACAGGATACACAACAGCCGCGTGCGAGACCCTTTCCTTCAAAACCGTGCGTGCTTTTATCCCGCGCCGCTGGATATAGGACTTATGCAGCGGGCGGCCGCTGCGTTTGAGGGACGGCATGATTTCCGCGCCGTGCGCAGCGTCGGGACTGAGACAAAGACGACCGTACGCACCGTATACTGGTGCCGTGCGCAGCGCCGGGACGATGAGATAAGCGTGAGTATCTGCGCCGACGGTTTTTTGTACAACATGGCCCGCGCAATCGTCGGCACGCTTGTCTATGCCTCCCACGGCAAGCTCATGCCGGAGGAGATACCCCGCCTGCTCGAACTCGGCGACCGCCGCCTGACGGGGCCGACCATGCCGCCGCAGGGTCTGTATCTGGCCCGGGTCTGGTATGACGGACCGGTCGGAGAGATGATGTAGCGCGGGTAATGCAGCGGTTCTATGCGCTTTATCGACCAGAATTCATAAAATGTCTACCATTTCGCTGTGAAATATGTTATAATAATTATTCACAGCCTGACAGGTAACGCCATGACAGATAACAAAGATAACAATATAATAAGAAGGCGGAAAAAGGCTTTGCGCACGCTTGCGTCGGCGGGGATAGTGGCCGCGCTGGCCCTGGCTGTTGCGGCTTTTCTCCTGCGTGACCAGCTGTTTGGCCCCGATCCGGCCGAAAGGTACGCTGATATAGAACCGTTTACCTATGAGACCGGCTCGGACCAGTGTTTTGCCATCTGCGGCGATGGGCTGGCCATCGCCTCTACAACGGGACTGCAGCTTACAAATGCGGACGGGGAGACTGTGGCAAGGAGCATCTTTTCAATGTCGGTGCCCGCAGTGGACGCCTCGGAGGAGCTGGCCGTCTTTTTCGACGTCGGAGGGACGCAGCTGCGCACCGCCGGAAGTGATGGAACGGTTACGGAGCTAGAGGCGGCCGGTACGATAATCACCGCCGATATGGCCGAGAACGGATATTTCGCCGTCTGCACGGAAGAAACGGGGTACAGGGGGCTCGTCACCGTATATGGCTCCGCACTTTTGCCGATTTACCGCTGGTACTCCGGCTCCGGCTGGCTCATAAAAGCCGCCGTGGCACCCGGAGGAGGGGAAATGGCCGCCATTTGCGTCGAAAGCTCCGGGACGGTACTGCATATATTCAGGCTCGATTCACAGGAGGAAAAAGCCGCCGTCACATTCACGGACAAGCTGTATTTTGACGTGATATGGCTGAGCGGGACACGGCTGTGTCTCGTCGGTGAAGACGATATGGTCTTTATCGACTCATCCGGACAGGAACAAACGGCAGCAAGCTTCCAGGGGCAGTATCTTGAGGGATACTCCGCCTCGGGCGGTGGCATCAGCGTTTTTTTGAGCGAATACCTGACCGGAGGAACGGGCAGCCTGATAAGCTATGACTCGCAGGGCAGTGAAACTGCTTTGGCAACGACGGACAAGACGCTCGTTTCGCTCTCGCGCAGTGGGAGCAGGACGCTTGCGCTGTATACCGACTGTTGCGTGCTGTATTCTTCGGAGCTGTTGGAGGAGGGGTCTGCCGAGGATGTGCTCGGCGTCAGGAGCGCGCTGCTCCGCTCGGATGGCAGGGCGCTGCTGCTGTCGGCGTATTCCGCGCATCTTCGGGACATATCATAGAACAAATACGCAAACACACAGGGATAAACATATACAAGGCCACAGGGGGAGATCCACATGAGAGTCGTCATTGACCTGATTTTCGTCGCGATACTGGTTATCTGCGGCTGGGCGGGATATAAAAAAGGTATTATAATGGGCATAGGGGGCCTGGTCGTTATAATAATATCTCTGTACGGGGGGCATCTGCTGTCGACCACGTTCTCCTACGAGGTCATCCCCGCGCTCAGACCCTTTATCAGCGGGTATCTTGAAAACGATATCGAAACCAACTTGTATGAGCAGCTCGGCTACGAGCCGGACGAAAACGGGAACTATGATGTTGAGCTGTCCGTCACCGACCTGTTTGAGCAGAATCCGGACCTGCGCCTGGCAGTGATCAAGTCAGCCTATACCGACGTGGGCGTATACGACGCCACGGCTGAACGTCTCGCTCAGGAGGCGCTGGAATATTCCGAGACGAACAATGTTTCGGTCACGACCAGCGCGGTACAGGTTTTCTGCGAGAGGGTTACATACTATCTCGGCGTTATACTCGGATTTGTGCTTATTGCGATATTGCTGACGGTGTTGGGGAATATCCTGAATCTAAGCTTCCGCTTCCCATGTCTGGACATCATAAACGAGATAGGAGGCACAATAATCGGTGTTATAACAGGTGTCTGCTTCTGTGCGATCCTGGCTTGGGCCTTCCGGTTCACGGGTAAGATCTTTCCGGAGGATACGCTCGAGTCGACGACCATCGCCTCATGGTTCCTTGAGCGGGACTATGTTTACAGATGGCTCAACTTCTGATAAAAAATAAATGTGATTTACGGAGGGAAACATGAATTTGCCAAACATGCTGTCGGTGTGCCGGCTCTGCCTTGTTCCCGTGTTTGTCCTTGTGTTTTTCTCCGGCGTGCCGTCGGCGCCCGTGTGGGCCGCCGTGATATATGCCGTGGCGACCGTGACGGACTTCCTCGACGGCTTTATTGCAAGGCGCTTTGGCCTTATAACGAACCTTGGCAAGGTCCTCGACCCGCTCGGTGACAAAATGTTCCTGTTTGCCGTGCTTTCCTGCCTGACGATAAAGGGTATAATACCGCTTTGGGTACTGCTCATTTTCGTCGGGAAAGAGATGTGCATGGGACTGGGCGGGCTGCTCATCCACCGGCGTGCCAAGGTCGAGATCCCGCCGTCGAACTATTTCGGAAAGACGGCGACGGTTCTGTTTTTTATAATCTGCGTTGCACTTATCATCTTCCCGCAGATACCGCGCACCGCTGCGCTGGCGATGATATGCGTCTGCCTTGCGGTGTCCCTGGTGGCGTTTGTGAGCTATATCAAGAGCTACGTCGGCATAATGAAAGCCAAAACAACAGGAGACTGAATCTATGCAAACTACAATTTGCTCCCGTTGCCACAAGAATGTGGCCGTTATATTCATAAACAAAATAGAAAACGGGGTCTCTAGGGACGAGGGCCTGTGCCTCAAATGCGCCAGAGACCTTCACATCAAGCCGGTCGACGAACTGATAGACCGCTTCGGCATCTCAGATGATGAGCTCGAGGGGCTCTCCGGTGAGATGACGGATGCACTCGGCGCTGCCGAGGGGCTGATGGAGATCGAAAACAGCGCTGACGACAGTGATGAGGACGGTAAGACCGCAACTTTCCCTTTCCTCAACCGCCTGTTCGGAGCAAATGGGAATCCGCCGTCCCAGAACCCTTCCGCGCCCGGGGCACAGCCCGCCGCCGGAGGGGAAACGGTGCAGCGCCCGTCGAAAGAGGCGCGTGAAGCCGCGCGCAAGCGCAAATTTCTCGATAATTACTGCATAAACCTCAACACCCGCGCCCGCGAGGGCAAGCTTGACCGCATGGTCGGCCGAGAGGAAGAGCTTGAGCGTGTCATACAGATACTCAACCGCCGGCAGAAGAACAACCCCTGCCTTATAGGCGAGCCTGGCGTCGGCAAAACCGCAATCGCCGAGGGACTCGCGCAGCGTATCGTGGACGGCAATGTGCCCTACAAGCTGCGCGATAAGGAGGTCGACCTGCTTGACCTGACCGCGTTGGTGGCCGGGACGCAGTTCCGCGGACAGTTTGAAAGCCGTATGAAGGGGCTTATCGAGGAGATACGCAAACAGGGCAACATCATCCTTGTTATCGACGAGGTGCATAACATCGTAGGCGCCGGCGACGCGGAGGGCAGCATGAACGCAGCAAATATCCTAAAGCCTGCGCTCTCCCGCGGCGAGATACAGGTCATTGGCGCAACGACCTTCAACGAATACCGCAGAAGCATCGAAAAAGACGCCGCGCTGGAGCGCAGGTTCCAGCCCGTGACCGTGGCGGAGCCGTCCATCGACGACAGCGTCGAGATCCTCAAGGGCATCAAGCACTATTATGAGGAGTATCACGGCGTCGAGATCCCGGACGATATGTGCCGGCAGGCTGTCGTGCTCTCGGAGCGGTATATAACCGACCGCTATCTGCCTGACAAGGCCATCGACCTGATAGATGAGGCATGTTCGGACGTGAACCTCAAGAACATGGACTATGCCCGCATCGACGAGATCAACAAGACTCTTGCCGACCTTGATAAGGAGCGCGAGCTTTTGATGGCGGACACGGAGACCGAGCACTATGAGCGCCTGGCGGAGATACGCAGCCAGAGTCTTCAGCTCACCGACGAAAAAAATATGCTGGCCACACAGGGCCGGCCCCGCCTGACCAGCGAAAATCTTGCCCGCGTTATCGAACTGTGGACGAAGATACCGGCAAGCTCGATCAGGGAGGATGAATTTGAGCGGCTGGCAAAGCTTGCCGACCGGCTCAAGACCCATATCATCGGACAGGACGAGGCTGTGGACGCGGTATGCGCAGCGATAAAACGCAGCCGAGTTGGACTCCAGGCCAAGCGCAAACCGGTCAGCTTCATTTTCGTGGGCAGCACCGGCGTCGGCAAGACCGAGCTTGTAAAGCAGCTCGCCGCCGACCTGTTCAACGCGCCCGAGTCGCTCATCCGTCTGGATATGTCCGAATTCATGGAAAAACACTCCGTCTCTCGCATAATAGGCTCGCCCCCGGGCTATGTCGGTTATGACGAGGCCGGGCAGCTCACCGAGAAGATACGGCGCAAGCCATATTCCGTCGTGCTGTTCGACGAGATAGAGAAAGCGCACCCCGACGTGCTCAACGTGCTGCTCCAGATCCTCGACGACGGCCGCATCACGGACGCGCAGGGCCGTACAGTGAATTTTGAAAACACGGTCATCGTTATGACCACGAATGCGGGAAGCGACAAAAAGACCGGTTCGGTCGGCTTCAACCAGAGCTTTAATGAGCAGAGCCGTGAGAAGGCGCTCAAAGCGCTCAACGACTTTTTGCGGCCGGAGTTTATAAACCGCGTCGACGAAATCGTCTGCTTCAACCGCCTGACGGAGGAAAATTTCGCTGGCATCGCGCGCATCATGCTTGGCGAGCTGGTTGACCTTCTGGCCGAGAAGAATATGAAGCTCACCTATGACGAGAGCGTTATTTCCTACCTCACTGAGAAGAGTTACAGCATAACTTATGGCGCTCGTAACCTGCGCCGCACGATCCAGAAGGATATTGAGGATCCCCTTGCGTCCGAGATCGTGGATAAATACCGCGGCCAGGTCAGCAACATCGCGCTGACCGCCTCTGACGGACAGATACAGATTTACGCGATGTAAAAAATAATTAATAAAAACAGGGTATGTAATTACATACCCTGTTTTTTATTTGTATATATCCCGCCGTGTTTCCCCTTTATGCAAATTGTTCTGCTCCGCAGGGGGTTACTTTTCTTTGTTTAAAAGTAACGCTCCGAAGGGCAGGCATGTTAAATTTCCAAACAGGAGAAAAAAATCGGAGGAAAACAATCATCTGTTTTCAATAATCGCCTCCGCACAGCGCAGGCCGTCCACCGCCGAGGAGACTATGCCTCCGGCGTAGCCCGCGCCCTCCCCACAGGGATACAGGCCGCGCAGGCTGACAGAGACCCTGTCCGGGCCCCGCAGTACGCGTACAGGCGAGGACGAACGTGTCTCCGGCCCGGTCATTACGGCCCCCGGAGAGTCGAAGCCGCGCAGCTTTTGACCCAGCAGCGGCAGGGCGCGGCGGAGCGCAAGGCTGATTTTTTCCGGAAACAGCGCGTGTAAATCGCAAAATCGCACGCCCGGCCTGTAAGTCGGCGTGACCGCGCTGTCTGACCCTGTGCCCAGGAAATCGCCCACGGTCTGTGCAGGGGCGCAGTAATTCCCGCCGCCAAGCTCAAACGCGCGTGACTCCAGCTCCCGCTGCCAGAGAATCCCGCCGAGAGCGCCCGGGTACGGGAAGTCCGCGGGGCTGAGCGTGACCAAGATTGCGCTGTTGGCATTTTCCCCGGCGCGGCCGGAATAGCTCATGCCGTTGGTCACGACCCGGCCCGGTTCGCTCGCTGCGGCGACGACATATCCGCCCGGACACATGCAGAACGTGTACGCGCTGCCGCCGTCAAATTTGCAGCTGAGCCGGTATTCGGCCGCGGGAAGTTTGAGATCTCCCCGCTCGCGGCCGTACTGAGCCCTGTCGATTAGTGGCTGTGGGTGTTCAATGCGCACGCCCATGGAAAAGCCCTTTGGCTCCATGGCCACGCCCTTTGAAAACAGCATCTCGAACGTATCGCGCGCGCTGTGCCCGACGGCGAGTACAGCGCGGCGGCATGAATGGCGGTATCTCCCCACAGGTGAGCTGACGATGAGGGCCTCCAGCGCACCGTCGTCGGACTCGAAATCCGTTAACCTGTGCGAAAAACGGATCTCGGCTCCGAGTGAAATAATATGTTCCCGCAGCGACCTGACGACGCCGAGCAGTACGTCCGTGCCGACGTGCGGCCGCGCGTCGTATTCCACACTCTCCGGCGCACCGAAACCGTGCAGACGCGAGAGGACCCAGCCGATACGCCCGTCCCGCGTGCCCGTGTTGAGCTTGCCGTCGGAAAACGCGCCGGCGCCGCCCTCTCCAAACTGGACGTTGCACTCGGGGTCCAGCGCGCCGCTGCGCCAGAACTCGTCCACCTTTTCGCGGCGTTTTTCGACACGCTCCCCGCGCTCGATGACGACGGGGCGCAGTCCCGCCTCCGCCAGCGCCAGCGCCGCAAACATACCCGCCGGGCCGAAGCCCACGACGACAGGCCTGTCCCCTCCCGCCACACAGGACGGCGGGAGGTAGACCTTCGGCTCATACCGCTCGCAGTTTGAGCAGTGTGCCAACGCCGCATCTTCTCCCCGGGCAAGACTGACGAGCAGTGTGTAATTGTAATGTATGTCGTTTTTGCGCCTTGCGTCCAGGGCGCGGCGCAGTATCCGCAGACTGGCAATATCCCCCTGCGGCACGCCCAACGCGCGGGCGCAGGCTGTTACAAGCGCCTGACGGCCTGCCCCGGGCGACAGCTTTATATCCCTTAATCTGAGCATGGCGCGCCTCCTCCCGCCAGACGTCCGGAGGCCCAGGCCCACTGCAGGTTGAAGCCGCCACAGTCGCCGTCCACGTCAAGGACCTCGCCGCAGGCGTAAAGGTCCGGCACAAGCAGGCTTTCAAGCGTATAAGGGTCGAAATCCGCGGTGTCTATGCCGCCGGCCGTAACCTGTGCGCTGTCAAAGCCGGCCACACCCGTTATCTCAAGACGGAAATCCTTTGCGCATTCCGCTGCGTGACGAAGCTGCGCGTCGGTCAGCTCCCCGGCTGGAAGTGAGCCGGATATCCCGGCGTATTTGACCAGAAGCTGTCCGAGACGGTTGTGTACAGAGCCTGTGAAGAGCTCCCGCGCGGGCCTGTGGCCGAGGCGCGCACGCGCATTACGAAGATATTCAAAAAGCCCGTCGTGCGACAGCGCATCCATCAGGTCCAGGGCCAGTTCCAGACCCGTGCCGTTCACCGCCGCTGCGCGTGAGACATCGAATATCGCCGGGCCGGAGACGCCTGTTTCGGTAAACAGCACTTCTCCCCTGGACCGGGCAAGAGTATGACGCCCGCTGAGGACGCGTACGAGAGCATCGGCCTTGACACCCTTGACCGAGCGTGGATATTCAGGGGGCGTTTTTATCTGTGTCAGAGCGGGATACAACCCGGTGCGGCGGTGGCCCAGGCCGCGCAGGAGGGAATATCCGTCCATCACTCCGCCGAGTTTGGAGCCCGCAGCGCCGCCGCAGGCGACAATGACGCGCTCGCAGAAAAAATCTTCTGAGTCCGTTACGATGCGAAAGCCGCCTTTTGCACGCTCTATCGACTGCGCAGTTACGCCTGTGCGCAGGAGGATGTTCTCCCGCTCAAGCGCAAAGCGCAGAACGTCAAGGACGCTGGAGGCGTGGTCGCTCATCGGATATACCCTGCCCGAAGGCTCTGTTGTGGTCAAAAGGCCCAGACGCGCAAAAAATTGGAGCGTGCTTTGCGCGTCAAAATGGCTGAGTGCAGGGTCGGAAAAACCCGGCCGGCCGCCGTGGTAGCGCCCCTCAAAGCCCGAGAAATTGGTCAGGTTGCATCGTCCGTTGCCGGTCGAGAGCAGCTTTCGTCCGACGCGCGACTGCCGCTCGAGCACCGTGACGCTGTTGCTCTTATTTTCCGAGGCGGCAATGGCGGCAGCCATGCCCGAGGCGCCGCCGCCGATTATAACGATGTTTGCCATATTCTCACCTCAAAACGACTGAAAATCCCAGTCAGCTGATGATCCTGACCTGCGGATACGACATGGTCACACCGAATTCGTCAAATTTCTCCCGTACGAGCTCGGTGAGGGCGAAATATACCGGCCAGTAGTCGGCGTTGTTTACCCAGACGCGCAGGGTATACTCGATATTGCTGTCCTGATAGGAAAGCAGATGCGCCTCCGCCGCTGGTTCGTCGAGCACCTGAGGTACCGCTTTTGCCGCCGACAGGAGCGCATCCTTGACCGTCTGCGTCAGGCAGTCGTAGGATGCGCAGACGTTTATCTCCACCCGGCGCAGCGGCGCGTCCGAATAGTTTATGATCTTTGCCGCGGTCACATCGCCGTTGGGGATGAAGATGCGGCGGTTGTCAGATGTGAGTATCTGCGTATGGAACATGCCGATGGCGCTGACCGTTCCGGACACGCCGCCGATCTCCACAAACTGGCCGGCAACGAAGGGACGGGTCACAAGGATGGTAACGCCGGAAAAGAGGTTCGTCATGATACCCTGCACGGACAATGACAGTGCAAGGCCGACTACGGACAGCAGCGCCACGAGCGAGGCCGTCGGGATGCCGAGCGTGTCGGCGATGATCACGATGGCCACTGCCCAGAGCCCGACCGAGACGACGGAGTTTATAAAACTTTTGAGACCCTTTTCCAGATGGCTTTTGGCAGTGATACCGGAGACGATGCGTTTTATTATCCTGATGGCGACGAGGCAGATCAGGAATACCACCAGTGCGCCCAACAGCGTTGCAAGCGACAGGGAGCCTATTTTGACGCCCTCCAAAAATTCAAAAAACTTCATGTTCATGGTTCTGTTTCTCCAATTGATAAGTATTGCCGGGAAATTATATCACAAAACGCCAAAATAAGCTACAGAAAATACAGAAACCACGGGGCCTTCGGGATAAGCACAGTACCGAAAAACATCGTCAAAATGAAAAGCTTTCGCAGAATCTCATTATCTGCGGAAATTTTCCATAAAAAGTGGAAACACTGTTTCCGACAGGATTTATTGTGAAAATATATAATTTAATCTCTAAAAATTCATAGATTTTTCACAGAAAAAATATGGATGAATGCATATGCAAGAGCTATACTTTTGGAATATAGACGAAATCGTCTATAACTTGCGATAAGAAAAACTGTCATGATAGTCTGAAGATATGTTGCGGCGGATACCGGTCCGTTAGTACCTGGCGGTGCCTTTGGCGCAGCGCCGGCAGCAGTATGATAAGAGGGCCGGCAAACCGAATAAGACGAAAGGAGGAAATGCTGCATGACACAGAAAGAGCGGCAGGAACGCAGTAAAGAGGCAATTTATCATGCGGCGCTGGAGGAATTTGGGCTCTATGGCTATGACGGAGTGAACATGGAGCGCATATGTGGCAATCATGGCATCTCCAAGGGAATGATGTACCACTATTATTCAAATAAAAACGAGTTGTTTATGTTATGTGTGGACAGGACTTTTGCCGGTCTGAAGGCCCATATCGAGCAGGAGATGGGCAAATTGGCCGAGAGATCCTCACTGGATGCAATCAAAGACTATTTCATGATCAGGGATCACTACTTCCAGCTTCACCCTGAACAGAAGGCGATATTTGAAGCCGCCATGCTCCGTCCGCCCAAACATCTGGCGGAGCATATACGGCAACTGCACACCCCAATACGGGAAATGAACAGGCAGTTTATGTCACGGATAATGTCACGGATGCCGCTGCGTCCGGGACTGGACAGGGAAAAGGCGACCCGCTACCTGGAGAGTGTGGACTCTTTCTTTCAAAATACTATCGTATATTATCTGGGCGAGAGAAAGGGGCAGGATCTTCACTCTATGCTGGAAACCGCTGGGGAGATGCTGGATATGGTGCTCTTCGGTGTGCTCCGTCAGCAGGACGACACAGCGACAGTGCTGCCGGACCCATGTCAGAACCCTACCCGGCGGACGGATATTGCACCCGGCGCCTGATTGCAGGCTCCTGCGGTTTTTCTCCATTGGGAGAAATGAAAAACATTTAAGGAGAGATCTTATGCTTAAATTACTTCGTAATATGCGGCGGCGGGAATGGACAATGGCCGCCATATGTGTGGTGTTCATTCTGGGGCAGATATATTTTGACCTGTCGCTGCCCGACTATATGAGCAATCTGACCGTTTTGATCAAGACTCCGGACAGTACTATGTCAGACATATTGTATACCGGCCTGGAAATGCTGGGCTGCACGCTTGCCAGCGCGGTCCTCAGCGTCATCTGCGGCTATTTGACTGCAAAGGTGTCCGCCGGGTTCAGCTTTTCCATACGTGAGGCGGTTTTCAACAAGATCGCGGATTTCGGCCAGCAGGAGATGATGGCCTTTTCAGTGCCCAGTCTCATCAACCGCACCACCAACGACATTACCCAGGTGCAGATGCTGGTATCAATGGGATTGCAGGTTATAATAAAATCCCCCGTCATGGCGGTGTGGGCAATCATCAAGATAGTCAATAAGAGCTGGACGCTCTCCGCCATCACGGCGGGATTTGTGGTGGCCCTGCTTGTGATGATGGTGGTCATCATCGGCGTCGTGGTACCTCGCTTCCGCCGTGTGCAGAAGCTGACGGACCATATCAACATGGTCGCCCGCGAGAATCTGACCGGTATCAACGTGGTCCACGCCTACAATGCGGAGGACTATCAAAACGACAAATTCCAAAAGGGCAACGAGGCTCTTATGCGCACCCAGCTCTTTAACCAGCGGGCCTTTGCGTTCCTCATGCCGTGTGTCACGCTGGCTATGAATTCCCTGTCTCTGGTTATCTACTGGGTTGGTGCATCTATCGTTAACAATGTGCCCGTTGCCGATACGGCCCTGCGTCTGACCACTTTCAGCAACATCGTGGTCTTCGGCACCTATGCCACCTATGTGATAATGACCATTATGCTGCTGGTCATGATCATCATGCTCATGCCCGCGGCGCAGGTGTCTGCACAGCGCATCAACGAGGTGCTTGAAGCGAAAACCAACCTGAGACAGGGCACCAAAAATGACTCTCCCGAGACCGGCACGGTGGAGTTTCGCAATGTCTCATTCCACTATCCGTCCTCAGATAAGAATGTTCTGGAGGATATCAGTTTTAAGGTAAAACGCGGCGAAACTGTGGCCTTCATCGGTGCCACAGGCAGCGGAAAGACCGCATTGGTCAGCCTTGCGGCCAGGTTTTATGACGCCACCGGGGGAGAGGTGCTGATAGACGGAGTAAATGTAAAGGATTACACATTCGACGCGCTTTATGACCGCATAGGCTATGTGACCCAGAAGGCGGTCCTGTTCTCCGGCGACGTCCGGGAGAACGTTGTGTTTGGCGACAGCCGCGGCGGGGATTCCGACGAAGATGTATGGCAGGCGCTGGAGCTGGCTCAGGCCAGCGAATTTGTGGAAAAACTGCCCGGCGGCATACACGCGCCCATCGCGGAGGGCGGTACCAACGTCTCTGGCGGCCAGAAGCAGAGGCTTTCCATCGCCCGGGCGCTGGCGCGCAAACCGGAGATCCTGGTCTTTGACGACTCCTTCTCTGCTCTGGACTATCGCACCGACGCGAAGCTGCGCTCGGCGCTGTCCCGGGAGCTTGGGGACACGACACGCCTGATCGTGGCGCAGCGCATTGGCACCATACGCGATGCGGATAAAATCATCGTTCTGGACGAAGGGCGTATGGTCGGTATGGGTACCCATGAGGAGCTGATGAGGACCTGCCCGGTCTATCAGGAGATCGCACAGTCTCAGCTTTCCAGCGAAGAACTGGGCGCATAAGGAGGGGAATATATATGAGCAATTTAACACAGCGCAGGATGCAGGTACCGGAAAAGAGCAAAAGAGGCATTGGCGGCGTACTGAAAGAGCTGTTTTCCTATTCCAGCAAACTGAAGATACCCACGGCCTTCGCTTTGCTTTTTGCCATTGCTGGCGCTATCCTGACAATAATCGGCCCCAACCTGCTAAGCAGGATCACTGATCTGATCTCCGACGCTTTGACCACGGAGATCGACCTTTCCGCCATCGGGCATATTGGTGTACTTCTGCTGATTATCTATGGCCTGAGCGCCCTGTTCACTTATGTGGAACACTTTATCATGGCCACGGTGACTCTGGACCTGTCCAGAGACATGCGTCAGGACCTTTCCAGAAAGATCAACAGCGTGCCCATGAGTTATTTCAGCAAGGTGTCTTACGGAGATATACTCAGCCGTGTTACAAACGATGTCAGCACGCTGCAGCAGGCGATGGCGAACAGTCTGCCATCCATAATCAGCGCGGCGACGCAGTTTATCGGCTGCCTGATCACGATGTTTGTGACCGAATGGCACATGGCCCTGGCCGCCATCGGCGTCACGCTGATCGGTTTTCTCATCATGGCTGCGGTGATGTCCCGTTCCCAGAAATACTTCACTGCCCGCCAGTTTAGCCTGAGCACCCTCAACGGATATATCGAGGAGATGTACTCCGGCCACGATGTGGTCCGCATCTCCCGCGCCAATGTCCAGATCAAAGAGACCTTTGGAGGCATGAATGCGAAGCTTTATGACGCCGAGTGGCGCAGCCAGTTCCTCTCCGGCGTAATGCAGCCGCTGATGAACGTCGTGGGCAACCTTGGCTATGTGGTGGTCTGCGTTCTGGGTTCCGCTCTGGCCATGAGCGGTCAGATCTCCTTTGGCGTTATCGTGGCCTTTATCCTCTATGTCCGGCTGTTCACCTCTCCTCTGAGTACTCTGGCGCAGGGCATGACCCAGATGCAGACGGCTGCCGCTGCCGGCGACCATATCTTTGACTTTCTTCACGAGGAGGAGCTTCCGGATGAGACCGGCAAGCGCTCAGCGCCTGCCGATATCCGGGGCGAAGTGGAATTTGAGCACGTCCGGTTCAGCTATCCGGATAATCCCGATAAGATCATCATCAAGGACTTCTCTGCCCACGTCCTGCCGGGACAGAAAGTGGCCATCGTGGGCCCCACCGGGGCGGGGAAAACGACAATGGTCAACCTGCTTATGCGTTTCTTTGAGATAAACAGCGGCAGTATCAGAATAGACGGCATCCCCACCTCCGAAATGACGCGGGAGAGCGTCCACGACATGTTCAGCATGGTTTTGCAGGACACCTGGCTGTTTGAGGGCACAGTCCGGGAGAATCTGGTATACAACAAGACCGGAGTCACTGACCGGCAGCTGGAGGAAGCCTGCCGGGCCTGCGGTATCTATCACTTTATTGAAACCCTGCCCAACGGGTTTGACACAGTTTTGGACAGCAGCGTTGCCATCTCTGCCGGTCAAAAACAGCTTCTTACCATTGCAAGAGCCATGATACAGGGTAATCCCATGCTGATACTGGACGAGGCCACCTCCTCTGTGGATACCCGAACGGAGCTCATAACTCAGAAAGCTATGGATCAGCTCACCGAGAATCGCACCAGTTTTGTCATCGCTCACCGGCTGTCCACAATAAGAAATGCGGACCTGATCCTGGTGCTGAAGGACGGGGACATCATAGAACAGGGCAATCACGAGCAGCTGTTGGCCAAGGGAGGTTTTTACGCCGACCTTTACAACAGCCAGTTTGAAAAGGTGTCCTGACAAAAAGATAAGGTACAACAATTTTCGCAAATTGAAAAGTAGATAAAAGAAGACATGGTT
>CAZSRK010000027.1:0-32136 GCA_964609305.1 uncultured Oscillospiraceae bacterium | reverse complement strand
TGGTATCGACGAGCTTCTGCTTGCCGGTATAGAAGGGGTGGCACTTGGAGCAGATCTCGACCGTGATGTGCTTCTTGGTGGAACCGGTCTCTATAACGTTACCGCAGGCGCACCTGATGGTTGTCTGCTGATAATCGGGATGGATTCCTTCTTTCATTTGTTATTCTCCTCACATAAAGCTGCCTTGATTGGAAAACGGGTTCCGGATACAAAGCGCAAAAGTGATTGTAGCATAACCTTGTGGCTTTGGCAAGCCTTTTTCCCTTAAATCTCAGAAATATTGGGCCATTTTCGCATTACTGCGCAGACCTTCTCAGCCCCGGAGTTCTCTGCCGGTGTTTCCCAGGTCAACTTTTACGGCCCTGCCGGCACGCAGGAAATACAGTATCGCCTCCCTGACCGGCATTTTGAGTATCCTCTCCATTGCGGCGGTATATACCCTGAGCTGGCCGCTGTAATATTCAGTACGTTCATCGATCGTATCTGAGGTTACATAATCTGTTTTATAATCTATTATTGTTAACTCTCCATGCTCCTCGATACAGCAGTCAACGACGCCCTGAAGCAGCAGGCTCTCTCCCTGAGCATCTTCAAAGAGCTCTCCGGCAGGACACAGCAGTGAAAAACGAAATTCACGCCTGACTCTATCCGCGGAGAGAATGCGCTGTCCCGTCTCGGAGGAGAAAAACTCATACAGCGCCTGCGCTTCGACGGCCTCGGCCTGCTTTTCGCTGATAAAGCCCTGTATTTTAAGTCTTTGTATCTCATCGCTTATCTTCCTGACGCTCCCGGCGCATGATAAATCCATGTGCTGAAGGACAAGATGCGACGCAACGCCGCGCTCTGTACCTGTCAGCGCCTTTTCGCCAGCGGCAAAGTCCGGCATGCGAAACACTGCCGGACGCTGCGCCGGCACAAGCTCCTGCGCATCGGGATCGCTCTCCCGGCTGCCCTTGAGCTCCGTTGCGGTGAGCTTCGACGGAAGCTGCGTCGCTGCCGTCCATTGATAGTTGAAGGCCAGTTTGCGCGAAAGCTCGGAAATGAGTCCGGCAGACGGCTGCGCGTCCTCACGCGGTGCCAGCTCCCCCACAGGCGGGGCCGTCTCCGGCTCCGTTACTTTCATCTCTATGGGGCTGCCGTCCAGCACCGCCGTACGCGCCAGCCATTCGGAAAAGGACTGACAGCCAAGCAGCACCTCCGGCTCTACGGGGGACGCCGCCTCGCGGCGCAGCTTTTCCAGCTTTTCCTCCGGAGCTTTCCACACACAGGAGAAAAACAGCCTCTCCTGCGCACGGGTCGCTCCGACATAGAGTATACGCATCTCTTCGGACAGCGTCTCGCGTTTTATTCGTGCGCTGACGGCACGGTGCGCGACCGTCGGATACTCGACGTTCAGCTCAAGGTCCGTATACTTCGGCCCCAGCCCGAGCTGCGAATGGATGAGCACAGGGCCCATCGTATCGGACCGGTTGAAGCGCCGCGCCGTATCCGGAATGAACACATATGGAAATTCCAGTCCTTTGGATTTGTGGATGCTCATTATGCGCACGGCGTCTCCGCCGGTGCCGGAGACGGGCGGCTCCTCGCCCTTTTCCGACAGCCCGCGCAGCCATGAGACGAAACGAAACAGGCCGCGCCAGCCGTTCTCCTCAAATTTACTGGCATATTCCAGAAGCAGGAAAAGGTTGCCCCGTCTGGCCGCGCCGTCGCTCATGGCGGAGAACAGCGCCGGAAGATCCAAAACTGAGTAGACGTGCAATAGCAGCTCGCATACGCTCAAATCCGGCGCTATCGCCCGCAGGGATGAGAGTGTTTCAAGGAAGGCGGCGCATTTCCCGTCCTGCCCTGCACGGGCGCTGAGCGCCGTGAAAAAGTCGCCCTGCCGGTCTGCGGCCCTCACGCGGGACAACTCGTCCGAGTTGAACCCAAAAGCCGGAGAGCGCAGCGCATTTATAAGTGCCACATCCTGGTGCGGATCGTCGATGACGGCGAGTATTGATATTGTGACGGATACTTCGAGCGAGGTGAAGAAGCCTCCCCCCTGCTCGGAGGCGACGGGTATGCCCGCCTGTGTGAGCGCACGTCGGTACTCCACACCGGCCGGACCCGGGGAACGCAGCAGGATGACGATGTCGCCGTAGGTCGCCGGACGCACGGAGCCGTTTTCGGTCACGGGCGCGCCGGAGTCGATAAGCGTGCGTATCCTCGCGGCGGTATGCCTTGCCTCCAGTGTGAGCTTGTCGGGAGCGTCCTCCACGTCTCCGTCCGGCGCCGGGAGTATCTCAAAGCTTACGGGCACATCGAGTTGTTCATCGTAGTATGTTGCGCCGTACCTGAGTGCGGCATTTTCGTCATAGTCCAGCTCCCCGAGGCGTTGGGACATGATATTTGCGAATATGTGGTTGGCCGACTCAAGTATGCAGGCTCGGGAGCGGAAATTTTCGCGGAGAAGGATACGCCGCGGCTGCCCTTCCTCTGCCCGCTCGGCGGGGGCATAGGCACGGTACTTTTCGAGAAATATCGTGGGGTCGGCCAGGCGGAAGCGGTAAATTGACTGTTTCACATCACCGACCATGAAGAGGTTGTCCCCGGCGCGCGAGACGCAGCGGAAAATCAGCTCCTGCACTTCGTTTACGTCCTGATATTCGTCGACGAGTATCTCGGTGAAGCCGCCTGACAGCTCGCGGGCGAGCTTCGTCGGCTCGCCGCTGTCCGCGTCGCACAGCAGGCGGAGCGTAAGATGCTCCAAATCTGAAAAATCTACGCAGCCCTGCCTGCGCTTCTCCTGCGAGAACAGCTCGTCAAATCTGAGCGTCAGCCTCAGCAGCGAGCGCATCGCCCCAGCTGTTCCCCGCAGCTCTGAAAGAAGCTGCTCCGACGGCTCGGCAAAGTCCGAGGCAAGCTTTTCCATCGCCTTTTTACACTTTTCGCGCACGCTTTTGACATAGGTAATCAGCTCCGGATCCGGATCCGACCGCAGCGCACCCAGGCGCGGGAATTCTACGGGCAGCGCCCGCCTTGCGCTGTCCCAGCCCTGCTCCAGCGCATTTTTCAGGCGCTCCAGAGCATCACGGCTGTCGCAAAAGCTTGAAAGATAGGCTTTTTGCACCTTTGCATCGCTTTCAGACAGGCGCCCGGCGCAATCGTACATCTGCCTGTACCAGTATCCCACGGTTTCCCTGGCGCTGCGCAGAAGCTCCCCGCCCCACGGCGTGCCCGCGATATCGGAGACTCCCCTGGCCTCGAGCGCGTCTTCCTGCTCATGCACCCATCTCTCCGGCCAGGCGTTGCTGAGCATTTTCTCGTGCATATTTATGACAAGCTCCGACAGGCGGCTGTCGTCACGCCCGGCGCCGACGGTGTCAACAAGGCTTCTGAAGCCCGGATCAGTGTCTATATGCTCGTACATGTGCTCAAGCAGGCGGTCAAGTACGGAACGCCTTATCTGCCGCGCACGCTCGTCCTCGAGCACCCGAAAATCCGGCGTTATGCCCGCAAGATGGCTGTTTTCACGCAGGACAGAGGTGCAGAAGGAGTGTATCGTGCCTATTCTGGCCTGGTAGCAAAGCGCGCTCTGCTGTCTTAGCCGCCTGTCAAAGGGATTTCTCGCGGCCAGCTCGTTGATCCCCTCGATTATCCGTTCGCGAAGCTGCGCCGCAGCAGCGCGCGTATAGGTTATTATAAGGAAGGAATCGATATCCTTCGGGTCGTCTGCGTCGGTTATGTATGACATCAGCCGCTCGACCAGGACCTTCGTCTTACCGCTGCCCGCCGCGGCGGACACCAGTATCGAGCAGCCCCGGGTACCGACGGCCAGGCTCTGGCTCTCAGTCAGCTTTATATCAGCCATCAGTCCCCGCCTCCTTTTCGATGTGCTCCCAGGCCTCGCCGGTCCTGTATCTTACTATCTGGCGCTGCTGCTCCCCCTCATACTCGCCGAAGTGGCAGGCGTCGGCATAGTCGCAATACAGGCAGGCATTATCCTGGGCAGAGCGGAAGTACGGATCTGCCGCGATGCTTCCCCGGCGCAGCTCTTCCGCCATGCCTCGCAGCGTCTTTTCAATAAACCGCGCGAGCGTGCCGAGCCGCTCCGCGCTGGCCAGGCTGTCGCCGACGGCCTTTCCCTGTCTGTTGAATCGCACGGGGATAAAGCCCGGGCTATCCGAGCGTTCCATTGCGGCGATGACCTCGGCCTCGTCGAGGATGAGGCCGCTGCGGCGCAGACCGTCGCGCCGCTTTTTTTCCAGCTCCGCCTCGTCCGGACGCGAATCCGCGGAGATCTTCAGCTCCCGCGCAGGCGCGTACAGCACGCCCGCGGGGACTATCTCGAATCCGTACCTGGCCTTTCCCTCCTCGCCGAGCGCAAAGAGGTAAATCAGCATCTGAAGCCCAAGACCTCGGCAGACGTCGGACAGCGAAAAGCTCTTCTTACCTGTCTTATAGTCCACGACACGCAGATACAGCTTTCCGTTATGTACCCAGCCGTCCACCCGGTCGGCAACGCCGACAAGGGACATGCTCTCCTCCCCGCTGCCGACCTCTATCGCGGGGAGGCCGTCCCCGTCAGTGTCGGAGAAGCTCAGCTCAAAGTCAAGCGGCTCAAAATCCGACAGGCGCAGTTCCTCGGCCATGTCCAGCGCAACCGAACGGACCGTGCTGCGCAGTCGGTTGAACAGATATATGAACCGCGCAGAGCGCCCGGCAAAATCGTTGAGCTCCTTCGAGACGTATTCGTCGACATATTCTTCGGCCAGCCTCTCCACCTGCTTACGCGAGACAGCCCTGAATCCGCCGAGCTGCCTGACACGCGCGCAGAGCCGGTACAGCACGAAATGCATGAACGTTCCCATCTGCGGAGGGTCGAATCCCGCACGCTGCCTTGGTTTCGCGCGGAGACCATACTGCATGAAAAACTCGAATTTGCAGGAGGCGAAAATCTCCGCCCGCGAAGCGGTCATATGCAGCCGTTTGCCATAAAGCTCGCGTACGGACTGCCCCGTAAGACTGCCGCGGGTTATACGCGCGGCGCTCCTTAGCGCCGCCAGGCGTCCGGACAGCACCGCATCGGACGCAAAATAGCTCTCAGCGGCGATTCGGCGCGCCCCCTTGCCGCAGGCCGCCAGCTCCAGCGCCGAGCTGAGGCAGTTCATGCGTGATCTGTCGGCGTCCACGCGCTGTGCCTTCAGGTCGAACATACGGGCAAGCGAGCGGAATACGAAGCTGGGCGAGGCTTCCCCGCCGTCCGCCGAGTTCGCCGAATAGCTCATCGTAAGGCTGTCCGAGGGAAGGGTGAGGCAGTTGTAGATAAGCGTAAATTCGCGGTATACGGAGTCCTCCGCCGCGCCGAGCTGAAGTCCCTGTCTGGTAAGGCTTTCCCTCTCGTCGTCGGAAAACAGTCCGGTATTCTCCGGCGGTGCCGGAAGGTTCTCGTCCGATGCGCCCAGAACTATAAGATGCTTTATGTGCCGCCGGCGCATCCTGTCCATGTCCCCGGCGGTGACTCGATCGAGAGACACAGGTATCGTCCCCACGTCATACTGCGAGAGCACCAGCCGAAGGAGCGAGGCAAACTCCTCCTGTGTCATCGTCATCGAACCCAGTACCCCGGCGCACTTCTCCATCGCGCCGACGATAATGTCCCAGAGCTGAGAATACTCGGCGGCCAGCGCCGGCCTGTCCATTTCCTCCAGCTCTCTCGCGCGCGCGGAGAGCCTCTCCGGCAGATCTATTTCCTCAAAAAATGTGCTCAGGGCTGAGAGGTGATCAAGCGCAGTCGCGGCGGTTTTTCCCCGGGCATGCAGATTTATCAGCGGCCTAGAAACGCGCCCGCGCAGGTCGTTTATCCGCCTGAGCCGCTGAAGTACCTCGTCCGTGTATTTCCCGCCGTAGCCCTCCGGGTGCAGAGTCCACTCCTCCGGATTAGTCCACGCGCTGCCGTGCAGATTCCATAGATAGACATAGCCGCTTAGCTCGTCGCACTCCTGTGCGGAAAGCCCGCACAGACCGGTCTTGACATATGTAAACACGTCGTCATAACTCCATCCGCCGTGTATCGTCTCGAAGGCATAGACTGTCAGGGCCATCAGCGGTTTTTGCAGGATGTCCTCTCTGCGTGTGGAATAAACCGGCACCCCGAAACGCTCAAAGGTGCTCTCAAGCGCAACGCGATACTGCTCGTATCCGCGCACCGCCACGGCGATATCGCGCCACCGCGCCCCCTTTTCTCGGGCGAGCCACAGGCAGCGCGAAGCGGCGAACTCGCATTCGTCAAACACGCTGTCCGCGCGAAAGAGGCGGACAGAGGCATTCTCCCCCTCAAACCGTGCGTCGCCCATGGAAAACATGTTGTCCTCCATAAAGTCCAGCGCCGGGTTCCCGTGCTCCTGAGCGCCGCGTATAAAGGTTTCGCGCAGGGGGCTGCCCGCTTCCCGGGCCATTCGGCGCAGGGCAAAAATCGTCCTTATCGCGGGAGCGAACACCTCGCTTTCAAGTGCCTCGTCACAGGTCAGGCAGACCGTGACGTCCGCTCCGGTGTCCAGATACGCGCGCAGAACCTCCAGCTCCTGTCCGGTAAAATCCGTGAAGCCGTCGACATATATACGTCTGCCAAGGCCGAGCCCGTAACGGCGCACATCGTCCGCCAGATTGTCCAGGCTGTCTCTGGGGTACGCCCCGCTCTTTTTCGCGGCGGCGCAGTACGCGCCCATTATCAGCGCAAGGTCGCGCAGCTTCTCACCCAGCCCGCGGCCAACGCCTTCGGAGGCCATGTCAAGCATCTCCGGCGTTATACGCGCGGCGCGCATCTCCTCCACTGCGGAGAGCAGGCGTCCGTGCATCTCCGGCCGTCGGCGGGCGGGACCGTAGACGGACAGGCTGCCGCCCACGGAATCGAGTGCCAGCGCCATACACAGCAGCTTTCCGCCCTTGTCGAGGCTTTTTCTGCTGGCGCCGCCGTACTCGTCCCGCACGCGGAAGGCAAGCCGCGTAAAGCTCAGCACCTCGGCATACAGGCTGAGGCTGTCGCCGCAGACGGCACACATCTCGCGCTCTGCCTCATGGCTGTACTGCTCCGGGACTATGAGCAGGCTGCCGGGCCGCCGGGCCTCGACGCTGGCGCGGATGTCCTGCATCACGCGCATTGTCTTTCCCGCGCCGGCCTTACCTAAAATGAGTTCAAGCATCGCTTTCTCTCCCATTACATTACAGAATATATGCGTGATCTATATCCACGACAGCACAGCAACCCTCGCCGCAATCGGCGACGATCTCCTCCATCTTCTGCCGCACCTGAGCATCGCTCAGCCGGCAGTCCGGAGGTACGACAACATCAAAGATGATATTCGTGTGCGTCGGCCCCTCGACAATGCAGAAATCGTGTATCGACATGCCCTTGTCAAACTCGCGCACACGCCGCGCCACATCCTCCCGCAGCGCCGACACACGCTCGTCGGAGGTTGAGATGGGATCCATGTGTATCACCGCGTCGCAGCCGAGTTCGTCGCGCAGCCGGCGCTCGATCAGGTCCACCGCGTCGTGCATGGCAAGCAGATCCCCGTCCGCCGGCACCTCGCCGTGCAGAGATATCATCACGCGGCCCGGACCGTAGTCATGCACGACAAGGTCGTGGATGCCGACGACGGTCCCCTCGGACATGACGATGTCCTGTATCTTCTCTACAAAATCCCGGCTGGGCGGGTTGCCCAACAGTGGACTGAGCGTATCACGCGCAGAGTTATATCCTCCCCAGAGGATAAACAGCGCCACGAGCAGTCCGCACCAGCCGTCCACCTGCACACCGGTAAAGCGCGCAATCAGCGTGGCGGCGAGCACGACAGCCGTGGATACGCAGTCGGACAGGCTGTCCCTGGCTGTTGCACTCATCGCGGAGGAGGATATCTTTTTTGAAGCAGCCGTATTGTACAGATACATATAGAGCTTAACGAGTATGGACAGTGCGAGTATTATTATAGAAACGAGGCTGCCCTCGACAGGCTCGGGAGAGATTATCTTCTCAATGGAGCTTTTACCAAGGTCAAAGCCCATTATGAGAATCATGACCGAGACTATGAAGCCCGCGATGTACTCCATTCTGCCGTGGCCAAAAGGATGTTCCCTGTCCGGCCTTCTGCCGGCGAGGCGAAAGCCCAGCAGCGTTATGATAGACGACCCAGCGTCAGACAGGTTGTTAAAAGCGTCGGCCGTTATCGCAATCGATGAGCTTATCACTCCCGCCACATATTTCGCCGCGAACAGCAGTATGTTAAGCACAATGCCCATGACGCTGCACAGCACGCCATAGGCACATCGGACCGCGGGATCCGAGGTGTTGTCCCTGTCCTTTATGAATATGCCAGTGAGTAACCTGAGCACAAAAATCCCCCCATAAACAGTCAAACGTATTTTAACACATCTTATGCCCCTGTACAATGACGCTTGCCGAAAAACAGCTGCGCGCTCATTTTTGCTTCATCCGCGGGGCTTCACAGGCCCGCCGTTTTGGTATATAATTTTTTCTGGAGGGATAGCTATGGAAAAAATCATCCGGGCACTTGGCCGCGAGATAGACTCAGGAGCGCCCTGCGTGCTCGTGAGCGTCATAGAAAGCCGCGGCAGCGTGCCGCGCGGCGCGGGGGCAAACATGCTGGTTTCCTCCGATGGTTCGGCGGTCGGCACCGTCGGCGGCGGCGCCGTGGAGCTTGCGGCGCTGGAAACCGCAGCTGAAGTTCTTAAAAATTCCAGGGGCTGCCTGCGCGACTTTCAGCTTGGCGGAGACGGCCCGGACGGTCTGGATATGGCCTGCGGCGGACAGGTGCGGCTGCATTTTCGTTATATCCGGCCGGAAGACGAGGACGCGCGGAGGCTGGCACAGTCTGACTCCGGCTGGCTGTGCTTTGAGGTGTTGCCCGATGGCAGCGGGGAATTCCGCCTGCTCGGCTCCGCCTCGGACGCCCCGGACAAGGCCGGTATACACCCTCGGGAGGGCCGCGAATTTTACACACAGCCAATCGCCGGCCGGCAGCGCGTTTTTGTTTTCGGCGGCGGCCACGTCTCCCGCGCGCTCGTGCCCGTGCTCTCTCCACTCGGCTTTTGCTGCACAGTCGCCGACGAACGGCAGGGCATACTCTCGCACGAGAGCTTTCCGGACGCGCAGGATCTTATCACCGCGGCTTATGAAAGGCTTATACCGCGCCTTGGCGTCACGTGGGAGGATTACCTCGTCATCATGACGCACGGGCACAGCGGGGACTATGTGCTGACGACACAGGCCCTGGAGACCCCCGCGCGGTATATCGGGGTACTGGGCAGCCAGGCAAAGGCGGAAAACGCAAGGCGCAGGCTCCGTGAGGACGGTTTTTCAGAAGAACAGATAAAACGCGTCATCTGCCCCGTTGGGCTTCCCATCGGTGGCCCAACACCGGAGGAGATCGCCATAAGCATAGCGGCTCAGATGCTCGCCGTGCGATATGGTAAGGCGCGAAACTTTGATTTTTAGCACGTTTAACTGTTTTTCAGAGCACCAAATATATATAGTTTAGTAAAAAACATCGCCCGTACCGGACGGCATCCCGTCCGGTGCGAGCGGTGTTTTTTATTACTGTCTCCAAGTGTGAAAAGCGCTTTTTATGGCTTCCCGGCAGTATGAAAAATGCTCAGCCCATCGACATGAACGGCGCGCTGTCGCTGACAACAGCATTAAAACCGTCGGTACAGCGCAGACGTATCCTGGCGTTGGAGGCGAAGGGGAGCTGTCCCAGCTCCACCGCACAGGTGTTCTCCGTGCCGGAGTATACCTCAAGCTCGGCGCCGTCGTCGCAGACATAGCTGACCGTGTAGTACAGGCTGTCGCCATCCGCATCAGAGGCCGTCCACTCGACCCAGATGGTACCCGAATACTCCGTGCCGCCCATATTCGTGATATACGCCTCAGGCGTGCTGTCGCTGATGTCATACTGCCAAATGCAGTCGGTTATATTGCTTTCCTCGCCGTCCTCCCCGCTGATCATCGGTCCGTACAGCCGCAGCCGCGACGCGCCCTCCGGCGCGGCAACGGAGACGTCGAGCAGGGTATACCCCGACTCCCCGACCGGGTCGGAGAGTATGAAGAAATCCGGGTCAAGGAAGGTCTGACTCATGATCGTGCCCTGCGAATCCTCGAAAGCGATGCTGTATGGCGCTCCCTCGGCCGCGGAGACCGGGGTTATCGGCGTATCGGGCAGGGCCGACATCCGCTCCGCCTCAAAGCTTCCCTGCGCGCCGAGCGCGCCTGTGATACGCACAGCAAAGCCGGTGTCGTATCTCATGCCCGACGGCTGATTCCTTTCCGATGTGAACTCGTCAAACAGCCAGTTCCAGATATCTGCGGTTATCCAATAGCTCTGCGTGTATTCACCGCTGCCGGACATGAAGCTTGCGGCATAGCCCATCTGGCGCAGCGAGTGCCCGTCAAAGGCGATCTGATCCGGGGTTATCACACTGCCGGAGCAGTAAAGCCCGTATTCCTGTGCGTTCTTCACCCCCGTGCCCGCGACGGAAACAGTCTCGTGTTCTCCGGAGAGCGTCACGCCCGTTATCCCGTCCGGCGGGGAGTTGACCTCCGGTGCGAGGGCACCGCCGTCATACTCGTCTCCGACGCCGTAAAAGTGGGCAACGACGTGGGAGATGAGCGCCTCGGTATTTTGCGCGCTCAGGGAGATTATCACGGTGTTCAGGCCCTGGGTATAGCTCGGCACATTCAGCCCCGCGCCCATCATCCCGGACACGAAAGCAATCACAAGGTCGTAGTCGCCGGCGCTTGTGCTAAGCTGCCGCCAGAGCGAGAACATGTTTTCCTCGCGGCGCAGGTCGTTCCCGGAGAAATCCAGCGTCTCGGCAACCGTTATCTTCCAGCTATTCTCACTGACAGGATAGCAGGACTTCATATGCCACAGCGCGTCCTCACTGCCCTGTGCGGCGGAGATCGTGCCGTCGAAATTCCCGTTTATGGGGACGACCAGGACATTTATATCGCGAGTCTGTGTCAGATGCACACTGCGGCTCGAGCTGACCCCGTCAATGCAGACTGTGAAGGTATAGTCGCCCTCCGCCAGCCTTGAAACATCGTCGCCGAGGATATTGAAGCACAGGTTCATACTGTCGGACAGCTCGCTCGGCGGCCAGCGGCCGACAAGCTCCTCCCCGCGCATGACCTCAAGGTACTGCGTGCCCGTCTCGGGGTCGGGCGTTACCTCTTGCGAAAGGCGCGCAAAGACCGTCGTGGTTCTGTTCGCGGCAAATTTCTCTATCAGGGCCCCGCCGCTTTCATAACTTAACGCCTGGTTTACCTCTATGACCTCGATGCGGCCGGAGAATTCCTCACGCTCCTGCTCCTGAGCTACCGGCTCCTGAGCCGGCTGCTCAGTCTCCTCCGGAGGGAGCAGGCTTTCGCCCGAACCGCCGCAGGCGCACAGCAGACAAAATATCGCAGCAGACGCGGCGAGCAAAAGTATCTTTTTCATTCATATAACCTCCCGCGTTACGTCGTTTATCCATTTTTTCGAGCGCAGGCGCGGTATACAGGCAAAGATCTTCACTATATCGTCCAGGAACATGCAGATATATACCAGGCGTATGTCGAGCTTGAGCACGAGCGCACAAATTGCGCAGGCGGGAAGACAAACGACATATATCGGCGCAATGTCAGCAAACAGCGCGAAGCGTACATCGCCTCCGCCACGCAGCACGCCGACCACATTGGTTATATTCAGCGAGCGCAGCGGCATCGCGCAGGCTATTATCGTAAGCATATACAACGCGAGGCCGACGGCGTCCTCACTGAGCCCGAGAAGCGGGAAAATCAGCTCCTCGGCGAAGAAAAAGCGCACGATAAGTATCAGGCACAGACTCAGTATGCCCATACCGAAAGCGAGAACGTTGAGCGCAACGGCTTTGCCGTAAACGCTCTCCCGGTTGCCGCGGCCTATTTCCCGTCCTATTATAATGGCGGCCGCGCCGCTGGACGCAAACAGGCATACCGTCAGCACCCGCTCCAGGTTGCCGGCGACGGTATAGGCCGCCAGTATCGGCGTATTGTCGGCCATACGGCCCATCACGACCGAATACAGCGAGGTGGCAGCCGACCACAGCGTCTCGTTTATAACGACCGGCAGCGCAAATTCTATAAAATCGCGCGTTATAATCCGGCCCGGCCTGAGCACAAGCGAGATCCTGATGCGGAATTTCCTGTCGCAGGCCGCATACACGGCGCAGGCGATGACCTCGAGCGCACGGCTTATTGAAGTCGCAAGAGCCGCACCGGCAACCCCCATCGCGGGAAAACCGAACTTTCCAAAGATCATTATCCAGTTGAGGAAGATATTAGTCAGGCCGGAGGCCGAGAGCACGATCGCACCGAGACGGGCGTTGCCCATGCTGCGCTGTATGGCGATGTAAATGCCGCTCATGGCGCTGAAAAAATATGATATGCACACCACGCAGGAGTAGTCGGTGCCCGGCTTTACGAGGCTTTCATTGTTCGTGAGCACGCGCATGACCGTCTCCGGCGCGGACAGCTCCAGCGCTACGACGGCCAGCGTAAAGATGCCGGAGACGTAGACCCCGATGCCCAGCACCTTGTTAATGGCCTCCGCATTGCCCTTGCCGTGGTACTGCGCAACAAGCACGCAGGCGCCGCTCTGTATGCCGAATATGAGAAGCTGGACAACAAACAACGGGCTGTTTGCCATCGTAACCGCGGCCAGTTCCGTCTCTCCGAGCGCGCCGACCATGAAGGTGTCGGCAAGACTCATGAAATTGGTTACGAACTGCTGAAATACCATTGGTATCATCAGCATGAAATATTCCCTGTAAAAAGATCTACCCTGCCTAAGATACTGCAAGACGACAAACCTCCGTTCCGGCTGCTTTGTTGCACCAGGCCGCATTATAATATACCTTGCGTCTTTTGGCAACCGGCAGCGCACAGTAAAACTGTCGGCGGCACGATCGCTTTTCCCGCGTCGTGACCGCCGGCGGCAGTTTTCTTCAGCGGCCGGGCCGGCCGCCGCAGTTGTCGTATCAAACATCGGGCTCTTTACGCCCAAAAGACCACAAATGAGTCCTTTTACTCGGAAATTGTAAACTTTTTGTGAACGCCGTGGTTTATCCGCGAATATGTCTGTCTCTCAGGGTCAGGCAGCATTGTCACATGTCCTGTCCGGCGGGCCTCTTCTTTTTCAGGGCAGCGAGCACGCTTCCGACAATTGCAAGGCCAAAGAGCAGCAGTATTCCGCCCGCCGCATATATGACGGCCGGCCATATGAGCTGGGGAAACAGCAAGATCAGTATGCCCGTACCCAACAGGAGCATCGCCGCGGCAACAAGAAACAGCAGGCAGAGCTGCATCGTCGCCCTTACAAATTTTATGTTCATTGGTTTTCCTCCTTTTTCTCACTTGTATCTTCCGAAGCGCGTGCGGCATTTTGCGCCTGCTGTGCCTCGCGCCTGCGCACTCCGGAGCCGATCGCACGATAAACGGCCGCCGCAAGCGGGACACCGACCAGCATGCCTGTCACGCCGAACAGCGCTCCAAAGACCGCTACCGTGACGAGCACCCAGATCCCCGGCAGGCCCACGGACGAGCCCACCACCCGGGGATATATGAGGTTCCCCTCGATCTGCTGGAGTATCACGAGGAATATCAGGAAAAGCAGGGCCTTGATCGGGGATACGCTCAGGATCATAAACGCGCCGACAAATGCCCCGACATATGCGCCCACAATGGGGATAAGCGCACAGACCCCGACCAGCGTGCCGATCATGCCCGCATATGGGAAGCGGAAGATCAGCATTCCGAGTGTGCAGAGCACGCCGAGAATGACCGCCTCCACGCACTGGCCGACGATAAACCTGTGGAAGCATGTGTTTAACAGCTCCGCCGCGTGAAGTATCCTGTCCTTCCAGCTAAGCCGGAGATAGCAGTTCATTAGCCTTGTACACTGCGACGCCAGTTTGTCCTTCCACAGAAGAAGATAGAAAGAAAAGACGATGGCGAAAAGCCATGTGACAACGCCGGAGAATACGGAGGAGATGATGTTCTGCGCGCTGCCGAGCAGACCACTGACGCCTGTTTTAAGCGCCTAAATAAGCTGTGGGATCTGTTGCTCCCAGTCGATGCCTGAAATATAGGCGTTCAGCTCATCCGGCAGGTTTTCTGCGATCAGCGGATATTCCAGAAGCTGCTGCACGGCTTCCGGTGCCTGTTGGATAAGCGTCTGGATGCAGGAGATAAACTCCGGAACTACAATCCAGATGACGGCAGTCAGTACAACAACGACCGTGACATACGCCCCTATCATACAGACCGGACGGCGGCTTTTTGCCGCAAGGCCGCTTTGCCGTCTGGTAAAATAATGGCGTTCGTAAAAAATCAGGATGTTGACGGCATATGCGATCGCCGAGCCGATGATGAACGGCACCACCGCGTCTACCTCAAGCGACAGAAACGCCAGGGCTGTCGGCCAGAATCTGCACGCCACATAGACGAGGAACAGGACAATGCCCAGAGGCAGAAACCTTTTGATTTTTGATGCCATCGTTTCCTCCGTTCCGCCTGCTCACTGCAAGCGCCATATTTTCTGTTATTATCCCGCGATTTACATATCAACTGTGAGATCAAACCTGCTGAGCTTATCAAACAGTATGTCTTCCTCTGTCGGAGTATCGGCAATTTCTTCTATCTGATTCCGGATATCCAGCATTTTTTCATCCGTGGCATTGATTATCTCGGCGCACTGTTTAAGCTGATCAATAATATCCTGCTGATTTGGAATGTCCTGCTTATATTTTAGCTGGTGCTCCAGGCTGGCCCAAAAATCCATGGCTATGGTACGTATCTGCACCTCCACCTTCATCTCCCTTTTCCTGTCGGCAAAATAGACCGGAATACTGACAATAAGATGAAGGCTCCGGTACCCATTGGGTTTTGGGTTTGCGATATAATCCTTTTTCTGGATAAGCGTCACGTCATCCTGACGCAAAAGCGCATCAGCGATCTTGTAGATGTCGTCGATATATGAGCATATGACCCGTATTCCCGCGACGTCATTTATATGTGTTTCGATACTCTCCAGCGAGAAAGGCAGATCCAGTCTGCTCAGCTTGTCCGTGATGCTGGCAGTTCTTTTCAGCCGAGTGCTGATAGAGCTGATAGGGTTGCGCTGGTATCTGATTTTAAATTCGGTGTTGAGCACATCGAACTTTGTCCTTATCTCCTTTATCGCGCAGGCATACATCATCATAAGCTCTTTATAGTCCACTACCGTACCCACCAGCATCTTTGTCCGGGCGACCATGTGGCTGATGGCTGTATCTGCCCACGGCACCAGCTCAGCGGACAGCGCGCCGTTCATTGCTTCCTGCAACAATCGGTCTATATCTTCCGGGTTAAAGTCGGACATATCTTTTGTATCCATGTTTCTCTGCTCCTTGTAAATAGGGTTGATATGATAAGATTATAACATCTTTATTTCCAAAATGATTGCGAAATGGTAAAGAAATATAAAAAACCTCGTGCCATACCGTGTATGGGCCATGGCACGGGGTTTCCCAATTATATTTTCGGAGCAGTCAAGCCGGTTTAACGTACCGGTGTTTTGGCCGCCGCACAGCCGGCACAGTGCTCGGAACACTGCCAGAGCTCGTCCGCAACCGGCTGCCATCGGTCGGCAGCAGGGATACATTTTGCGGTAAGTGCCTCCACATCCTCCGGGTTTTGCAGGTCGGTGGAGGACGCGCCGGTCTCCTTGACCATTTTTGCCAGGGCCCCCTGGTTGTCCAGAAGAGGGCAGGGCCGCAGCAGGTTCTCTGAAAAGGGCTGGTTGTCATGATATGCCATAAACAGCGGGGAGCGCAGTCCCTCCAGTAGAGACTTCTCGCGAATATTGGAGTCGGAATAGTGGATGAAAGCGCAGGGATCCATATCTCCATTGGCGTTGATATGCAGATATCGCCGGCCTCCTGCTATGCAGCCGCCGACAAATTCACCGTCATTCCAGAAGTCCATGGTAAAAATGGGCTTGGTCTTGCGGAAGGCGCGCACCTGCTCATACATGAATCTGCGCTGTTCGGCGGTGACCATCAGCTCCGGCACGGCATCTTTGCCTACCGGCATATATGTAAACAGCCAGCAGAATTTTGCTCCCCATTCTATCATCTGGTCAAAATATTCCTCGCTGCCGATAATCTCGGTATTCTGGCTGGTGTAACAGCAGGAAAGGCCAAAGGGAAGCCGTTTTTCCCTCAGTATGGTCATTGCCCTTTCGATCTTCTTGAATGTGCCGGCACCCCGTCGGAAGTCAGTGGATTCCTCAAAGCCCTCCACACTGATGGCCGGGATAAAGTTCCTGACCCTGAGCATCTCGTCGGTGAATGTCTCGTCGATCAGGGTTGCGTTGGTAAAGGCAGTGAACTGACAGTCGGAGTGAGTTTCACACAGACGGATGATATCATCCTTGCGGACCAGGGGTTCCCCGCCGGTGAAGAGGAAGAAATAACAGCCCAGAGCCTTGGCCTGGCTGACGATGCTGTCCATTTCCTCATAAGTCAGGTTCAGCTTGTTTCCGTACTCCGCGGCCCAGCAGCCGGTACAGTGAAGATTGCAGGCAGAGGTGGGATCTAGCAGTATCGCCCAGGGAATGTTGCATCCGTATTTCTCAGCGTTGGCCCGTTGCTCTGGATGGCCAAACAAAGTGGCGTTCAGTCCAAGATTGACAAAGATCGTTTTGAGCACATCGTTGTCTATGTCTCTCCAAAGCCCCATGAGATAGCGATACCACACGTTGTCAGGGTCATCGATGATCTTATGAAAAACGGCGGTCTGGTTTTTGTCCCAGCCGAGATTTTCAATAAGACTGAGCAGCTTCGGCAGATTTTTTCCCGGATCGCCTGAAATATAGCTCATGGCGGTCGACAGGGCCGCTTTTGTCATTGTTTGTTTGATACTCATTGGATGACTCCTTTCAAAATCAAATTCTCGCCGCAGAGCATATACCGGCGCTCGCCGAAGCCGTCTGTCTGTTTCTCCGGCAAACGAGAAAAGCTGTGATCCCTGCAAGCGCGACAGCTATTGAGAGCTTGCCCATAGCTGAGTTTTTCATTATATCTGCCTCCTTGTATTTCATGATCCAAGTTTAGCCGACCCGTGTTTTCAAAATGATTGAAAAATGTTTATAAAATATTAAAAGCACGGTTTTTGTCGTTTTTTGTCCCCAATTAAAATTACAAAAAAACAGCCGTTCCCTGTTACATCATTCAGGAAACGGCCGCTGTACGACCTTGATATTAAGTTTTTCGGAGCGCCTGTTTCAGCACCGCCTTGTAGCCCACACCATGGACCGTCACAATACGGAAATCATCGCAGGCAGAGAATTTGTCCCTGATCTTAGTGATGTAAACGTCTACGGCCCTGGGGTTAGTGGTGCTGCCTTCGCCCCAGTAAGCCTGCATCAGCTCTTCGCGGGTAAATACCCGCTCCGGCTCGGACAGCAGCCCGAACAGGATGTCAAACTCCCGCATTGTAAGGGATATCTCCCGTCCGTCCACAACGGAGATCCTTGAGTCCGCATCCATAAACAGAGAACCTATGTGCAGCTTCCTGCCCGTATCGATACCGGCGCAGCGCATCAGCATGTTTATCCTCGCAAGGAGCTCCGCTGTGCTCACTGGCTTTACGACATAGTCCTCTTTCCCCATTCGGAAGTTGCGCACTGCTTTCGGCAGGTCTTTCTGCTCCGCTATCCAGAGTATGGGCGCATTCTGGTTCTGCATAAACACTTTGATTTCCCTGTTCTCCATGGCCGTCTGGTCACAGAGGATCATTGCGCATGATACGCACCGCAACTGTGCCGTCGTCATCTCTCCCACCGCCACTGTCTCGACGCTGAATCCGTTGCTTTTCAGGCATGTGCACAGCTCGAGCGCTGAATCTTTTTTATTTTCGATGACCAGTATCTTTACCATATGTTTTCCTCATTTGTCCCGGCGCACTTGCCCGGACGTAAGCGCCGGGGCACTGTGCCGGCAGGCGGGCAACGGGTATCTTACCCGGTTTACGATTCCGGTCCCGAAAGTTCTTCTGTCAGCTTAAGGATGCGCGGAGCCAGCTTTTGCCTTTCCTTCTTCGTAATGTGCGTATACAGCGGATAGGCAATCGCCACGGCCGCGATGCCAATCAGTCCAATTATGACTCCGGGGATGAACCAATGCCCCATCCACACCATAGAGCAGCACATTCCCACACCCATAAGCATGCAACCGGCGATGCCCACAAATATGGAAACAATGGATCCCTTTTTGGTTGCGCTGCGGTCCAGCCTGCGCAGCTGCTCCATTTTATCCTCTTCTTTGGGCAGATATTTCTTCCTGATATTCTGTATTTCCTCCTGCCGGTTAGCCGAATAAGTATAGTTGAAAGTATATCTCGTGTTATCCATAACCGACCTTCCTTTCATTCATAAGGATATCCATATAATAATGTGTCAGTGTTATTAAATTATAAATCCTTTGTTTCCGAATTGTTATTTTTCTGCATTCTCAGCAGACGCGTCGACCGAACGATCATGTATATCGCCATGGCCAGAACAATAGCACAGACAGCCGCGCCGGACCCTGCGAGCATCAGACGGCGAAACTCCAGCTCATCGCCGCCAAACTGGGTAATCATCGCAGTCTCCAGCGAGAGCACGGATACCAGCGCCGCCGTCAGGCTGACGACTTTGGCCGCCGACAGGATCGGACTTCCGTGTTTTCTGTACTTTACCACGTTGACCGTTGCAGCTATCGTGATATAAAAAGTATAAAGCGCCATGGCATAGATCAAAAGCCCCGGATAGGAAAAGCCCCTGTCCTGAGTAATCATGTAAACGATGATGCCAACCAGGGCCTGGTTCATGAACAGCAGGATAAACCCGCAGGCGCGATAACGGTGAAGCTCTGACTGGATATCCTGTCCCACAGGTCTGACGTGGACGTAATGGACGAGTACTGCTCGCATGGCTGAAAGCAGGGCGTAGTAAAACGCGAGAGATACGAACCACGCGGACCGGTACCGCAGACCGGAAAACAGGTTCAACGCAACATACAGGATATTGACAAACAGTCCGCCGTGAAGCGTAAGCTCAGAGCGAAAAACCGCATCACCGAGCAGCCGGCCGCCCAGAGGGGTGCTGCGGATCTTTTCTATCATCGGTAAAGTGCCTATGCCGCGGCGCATAGCTTCGACGACGCCGGGCGTCCCGGTGATCGTGATGACCAGGTCATAGGCCGAGAGGATATAGGCGAGGTAGGAAAAAACGGAATGATCGCCGATACTGAGCATAACAAATACAAAAATGAAGGACGGTACGGCGATCAGTACCGTTAGCATCGGGGAAAGACAGAATATTTTTTTCAGCACTGTTTTAAGGCGTTCCATTTTGCTGCCTCCTGAGCTTTACGGTAAAAGTACTGCCTTTCCCGACCTCGCTGCTGACGGAGATGTCCCCGCCTATGATATCCATTACACGCTTGACCAGGGCAAGGCCCAGGCCGTTGCCCTGCGTAGCGTGGGACGTATCACCCTGATAGAACTTCTCAAATATGTGCCTACCCACCTCCGGCGCAATACCGCAGCCAGTATCCGCAACCTGAACAACGGCATAATCCCCATCGGACTTGAGCGAAAGCGAGACCGTTCCATGAGGCGGGGTAAATTTTATGGCGTTGGAAAACAGGTTGTTCCAGACCAGGGATAGAAGCTCTGAATCGGCATCGACCATAACTTCGTCCTCCACATCGGTCTCGATCTCCAGCTCCTTATCTTCCCACGCACCTTCAAAGGACAGCAGACATTCACACAGCTGCTCGCCCAGGTCATATTTTTCGACAGTCGGATAGATCTGCTGGTTTTCCAGCTTGTTGAGCCTGAGTATATTGGTGATAAGGTCTGCAAGCCGGCGCGAGGCGTCGGTGACGGCCTTGGCATATTCCATCCGCTTTTCATCCGAAAGCTTCGGCTGCTGGAGCATTGTACCATAATTCTGCATAACGGCCAGAGGAGTTTTCAGCTCATGCGACACATTGGCTATGAAATCCGTCCTCAGAGTCTCCGTACCGGACAGTTCCTCGGCCATTTTATTGATGTTATCCGCGATAATGTCGAATCCGCTCAGCCGGTCGAGACTGTGCAGAGGCGGCACCCTTGCGGAAAAATCGCCCTGCATGATCTGTTCCGTCGCTTTCACTATCGTCCTCACCGGGCGGTTCACCATGAACCTTCGCCGGATACCGTCAATCACGGTGCACAACAGACTCAGCAGGACTACATTCAAGAATGTCAACTTGGCAGCCTTCTCAATATTCTCCTGCGTAAATTCCAGCCCGGTGATGCGGGACATCATATTCAGAGACAAAATTAGACAGCAGGTTATGACGAAAGCCATCAGTAGGAAAAAGGTAACATACCGCCGAATGGAAAACGGCCAGTTGATGCCGTCTTTCTTTGACCTCTTTTCGTTCATTTCAGTACCGCCTTATATCCCAGCCCATGGACCGTCACTATCTCAAAGTCATCACAGCCGGAAAACTTATCCCGAAGCTTGGTCATGTACACATCCACCGTCCGGGGTCCGGAGGAGGATGCGCTGTCCCAGAATTCATCCATGAGCTGAGATCGTGTAAAAGTCTTTTTCGGGTAGGACAGCAGCTTATAGAGCAGGTTGAATTCCCTCACCGTCAGGGGGATCTCCTCATCATTGAGATAGGCGTTGTGCTCCTCCGCGTCCAGGGTCAGGCTGCCCACGGTCAGTTTCTTGCTGGTGGCGATCCTGGGCCGGCGCATCAGGGCCTCGATACGCAGCAGCAGCTCGTCCAAATCGATGGGTTTTACCATGTAATCGTCTATTCCCGCCTTGAACCCGCGCTGCTTGGACGCAAAATCGTCCCGCGCAGTCTTAAACAGGATGGGTATCTCCTGATTAAGCTCCCGCACAGTTCCGGCGAATTCGAAACCGTCTATCCCGGGCATCATGATATCGGAGATGATGAGGTCAAACAGCGTGCCGCCATACATGGCGTCATAGGCCTCATTGGCATTCAGGCACCCCACCGCCTCATATCCGTTCTGATTAAGATACGAGCATACAGTCTTGTTCAGTTCCCTGTCGTCTTCTACCACTAATATCTTAAACATGGATCACGCCTCCTAATGTTTTTGATTATAACACGGAGATGTTAAAGTTTTGTTTACGTTTTGACTCTGAACTGAAAAATTATAAGAATTTCGGACCTGAACGCAGTATCTGTGCTCAGGCCCGACGGATATATCCGATATTTATATGCGGTCATTTCTCATTTTTGCCTCGCGATCGGCCTGCTCCTGTGCCATACGCTTCTTGGCATCCTCGACCGTCTCGCCTTCTCTGGTCAGAAAATGATCCACAAATTTGTCTGTCATCTTGTTAAAGCCGTTTACGACTCCCTCTTCCATTTTCGTGAAGCCGCCGACAACGCCTTCCTCGATCCTCTTATAACCGCTAACTACGCCGTTTTCAATTTTCTTATATCCATCTACCACACCTTCAGCGATCTTTTCATTAGTTTTTACAAATTTTGACTTTTCCATGACTACCCCTCCTTATTTAATATTTAACTCAGCAGGATACGTTTTGATGTCTGCGAGCCAGGCAGGTCGCCGTACCAACGATTCCTGCCAGGACGGCTATTCCGGCCGCTATCTGGACGATGATTTTGACCACGATAACCCCTCCTCCTTAATCCAGTCCTCTGATAGCCGAGATCAGGCAGAGCAGAGCTGCGATCCCGACTACGCCAACTACGACGCCAAAGATCATCATATCCCAGACCATGGTCATGCACATGCCAACGCCGAGGATGACAGCGCCTGACACACCGAGCAGGGCGATCCCGACCGCTTTGCCGTTAAATACGATGGCAGGCTTGCCGCTCATCTTCCGGCGGACAAGTACCATAGCAAGCAAAATAACTGCTCCAATCGCACCGACTACGATGCCGGCGGTCAAGGCGCCCCACTCCGGCACCAGAGCCATGCACATTCCAATGGCAAACAGTATACCACCTACTGTCCCCATGATCAGGGTTACGAAATTTCTCTTTTGCATTTCAAACGCCTCCATATTTGTGATCTCTTATTTATTGATTTAATTGTAATAGCTTCTTGTTTTGGAAATGATTGTAATTTGTTAGAAATATGTTAAAATTGATTTACCTTACATAAGAGGAGTGAACACCTTCATTACCTCGGCCGGCAGCCGCTGCCAGTGTTTCAGTTCGGCCCCCGCCGGGGATACGCTTTGGGAAACCGCCATTGTCCGCAAAAAATCCTCTTTCATTGCCGCGACTGACTGCGTACCGTACATCCACGCTCCGCACTCAAAATGGTGCACAAGCGAACGGTAATCAAGATTGATGGTGCCGCAGACCGCAAACTTGTCATCACAGACAAAATTCTTGGCGTGCATAAATCCGGGCGTATACTCATAGATCATGACGCCATCCTTTATGAGCGTCTTGTAATTGGAACGGGTCATCAGAAAAACCGCCGGCTTGTCCGGGATGTGCGGGGTTATTATCCTCACGTCGACACCTTTTTTAGCGGCAAGCCGCAGGGCATTGAGAAGTTCATAGTCGCATATCAGATATGGTGTCGTAATATAAAGATAATCCCGGGCCGCATTTATCATATTCAGATACACGTTTTTCCCTATGGTATCCCGATAAAGCGGCTCCGGCCCGTCACCGAACGGGATGACGAAGCCGTCGGCATCATTTTCGGCCTGAAAAGGCTCCATGCACTCGGCACAGTTGATCCGCTCGTCGCTCTGTCCGTTCCAGCTTGCAATAAAAAGCAGCATCAGATTCTGTACTGCCGCGCCCTCAAGCCGGACCGCGGTGTCCTTCCAGTGTCCATGCTTTACAACGGCGTTGATGTACTCGTCCGCCAGATTGATGCCCCCCGTATAGCCAATACGCCCATCGATCACCGTTATCTTCCGGTGGTCCCGGTTGTTATGGATCCGGGACAGGATGGGAGTAAACCGGTTGGACGGAACGCAGTGGATGCTCTCGCTTTCCAGCTGCTCATAATACCGCTCCGGCAGGGTAGCCATACAGCCGAAATCGTCGTACAGGAAATATACCTTGACCCCCTGTGCCGCTTTCCGTTTCAGTATCTCATGTATGGGATCCCACATCCTGCCCTCCTGCACGATGAAGTATTCCATGAAAATAAAGCGTTCCGCAGTCTCCAGATCGGACAGCAACGCCTCGTGAAACTGCTCCCCGATCGGGTAATAGGTCGTGCTTGTGCCGCAGCGGCAGGGCATTCCGGCAGCGTCGAACAAATACCTCGCTTGGGCATATGCGTCGGCGTCGAGTTCCCTGAGCCGGTCAATATCTTCTGTCTGTTCGCGATATGGGCATAGCTCCTGCTCCGCCCGGCGAAAACGTTTATACTCTTTCTCACTGGTACTGTTGCTTGACAAAAGCATATACACGAAGGCGCCTATGACCGGCAGAAAACACAGGATTATCATCCACGGCAGCTTAAACTCCGGTATCCCGTCCCGATTGATGATGTACAGCATTATGCCGATATAGAAAATCCATCCGAGGATAGTGACGGGCAGAAAAAACTCATACAGCAGGATAAATACCGCCAAAAGCTGTACAAATTCCAACACAATACATATAGCCGCCAGAAAGAAACGTGAACGCAGCATCCTGCTTATCTGTTTCATCTCTTTCTCTCCCCCAAAAAAATAAGGCGGCAGCCCGGCAGGCTGCCGCCTCTCATCGGATACTTATGTTTTATATAAGTTCTGTTTCCGAAGTGATTTTAAAATGTTATTGAATTGTTAAAACGCGGCGGGACAGCGGGAAATCCGCTGCATCCCCGGTTTAAGCCCGGACGCACAGGCTCAGTTCAGGAAATCGCGCAGCTTCTTGCTCCTTGACGGATGGCGGAGCTTGCGCAGGGCCTTGGCCTCAATCTGGCGGATACGCTCGCGCGTTACGTTAAACTCCTTGCCGACCTCTTCGAGCGTGCGGGTGCGCCCGTCCTCGATGCCAAAGCGCAGGCGCAGGACCTTTTCCTCCCGCGGCGTGAGCGTGGACAGCACGCTCATAAGCTGTTCCTTGAGCAGGGTAAAGCTCGCAGCCTCGCTCGGCTCGGACGCCTCCTCGTCCGGGATGAAATCGCCAAGATGGCTGTCCTCCTCCTCGCCGATAGGCGTTTCGAGCGACACGGGCTCCTGCGCGATCTTGAGAATATCGCGCACTTTCTCAACGGGCAGGCCCATCTCCTCTGCGATCTCCTCCGGCGATGGATCATGTCCCAGCTCCTGAAGCAGCTGGCGCGAAACACGGATGACCTTGTTTATCGTTTCGACCATATGCACGGGAATACGTATCGTCCTGGCCTGGTCGGCAATGGCCCTGGTTATGGCCTGGCGTATCCACCATGTCGCATATGTCGAAAATTTGTAGCCCTTGGTATAGTCAAATTTTTCCACAGCTTTAAGCAGTCCGAGATTTCCCTCCTGTATGAGGTCCAGGAACATCATACCGCGGCCGACATACCGCTTGGCTATGCTGACGACCAGACGCAGATTGGCCTCCGCCATGCGGCTTTTGGCCTCCTCGTCGCCGTCGGCCATGCGCTTTGCAAGCTCGACTTCCTCCTCGGCAGATAGCAAATTGACTTTTCCTATCTCTTTAAGATACATGCGCACGGGGTCATCGGTGGAGAAGCTGTCAACGAGGGTATCGGTATCAATTATCTCATCCTCGGCCGCCTCTTCGATCTCCTCAAGCTCCTCGATGGCGGGAAGCGCATCATCCAATGGCAGCGGTTCTTCTTCCGAGATGGTATCGATGCCCAGGTTTTCAAGCGTATCATAAAATTTGTCGAGCTGCTCCGGCTCAAGCTCCATATCCTCCAGCACGTCCATGAGCTCCTTGCTGGTGAGCTTGCCGGCCTTCTTCCCTTTTTCAATCAGCTCATTCAGGCGCTCCTCATTACTCTTCTGGGGCGCCTGAGGCTCGTCCTTGCCGTTCTTTTTGCGCTTTGCTGCCGGTTTTTTCGCAGGTGCCTCGTCACTGACGGCAGCGGCCTCCTCCTGGGCCTGCACGTCGGGTATCTTTTCGAGCATCTCTTCTGATGTGTTCTTAGTTGCTTCCATATCTATCCACCATTACCCTTCGTTTTTGCTCGGCAACTGCGCGCAGATCCACGCTGCCTGCCGATTTGATCTTCTGTGACTTCATTGTTTCTATGTAATCGGAAAGCGCCTTTTCCCGCATGGGCAGCGCGATCTCCGGCATACTTAGAATTTCCGTATATTCGGCCAGTTCATCCTGGGAAAACTTCGCCGTGAGCGACGCGGGGCTGGCCTGCACGCCGCTGCGCGCCATGCTCCCCAGTTCCTCATACAGCCGGCCGAGAAACTCCGAGGAAAAGTCCTCCGCTTTCGGTGCGTTCGGCTTTGAAAACAGTGACGGATCCGCACTTACCAGCGCGATCACACCGCGCTCCGCCGCGGCTGAGACGGGGTCGTCAAATCTCAGTCCCCTGCCCGCCGGCTGGACTGAGCGCAGGGGCCGCGTGTCCTCGCGCTCCTGTTTTCTCCTGTCGCGTGCGGCTTTACGCGCCCGGGCTCGCCTGACCTCATCGAGCACCGCGCTCTTAGATAACCCGGTCTTTTCGGCGACGCGGCCGGCATACACCTCGCGCTCGACAGCGCCGGACAGCTCTGACAGAATATCGACTGCCTCGCGCAGGAAGGACACCTTGTCTTCGCTCTGCGAGAGGTCAAACTTCGCCTCCGCCTGTCCCAGGCGGTACTCGATGTGGTTTTCCGCGGCGGTTAGCAGCTTTTGGAAAGCCTCGCTCCCGTTGGCGCGGATAAACTCGTCGGGGTCCTTAGCGCCTTTCATGGCAAGAACGCGCACTTTTATATCCAGCTTTTCAAGGATACCGATCGCGCGCTGAGAAGCCTTACGCCCGGCATCGTCGTTGTCATAGGCGATGACGACCTGGTCGGTATAGCGGCTGATAAGCCGAGCCTGCTCCTCAGTCAGTGAAGTACCGAGGGACGCCACGGCGCTGTCAAAGCCTGCCTGATGCAGCGAAACAACGTCGATATTACCCTCTGCCAAAATTATATAACCGTTTTTCGACTTTTTAGCCAGATTCAGCCCAAAAAGATTGTTACTCTTGCTGAAAACAAGTGTTTCGGGGCTGTTCATATATTTTGGCTCACCCTCGCCGATTATACGTCCGGAAAAACCTATCACGCTTCCGCGCACGTCGATGACCGGGAACATGAGCCGGCTTCGGAACCTGTCGTGTACGCCACGGCCCGACCTGTTGCCGATGGCAAGTCCCGCGGCGACAAGCTCCTGCTCCGAATAGCCCATGTCGCGCATGGCGTTTGACAGCGCGTACCACTCGTCCGGAGCGTAACCGAGGCCGAAATTTTTAGTCATTACGCGGGATATGCCGCGCTTTGATATGTACTCGCGCGCGGGCCCGCCGCCGGGCGACCCAAGCTGCGAATAAAAGAACCTGGCCGCATCGCGATTGAGCTTTAGCATACGCTCGCGCTGCTGCCCGCGTTCGTCGAGCTTGTCCTCAGGCACCGTCATGCCAGCGCGCCGCGCGAGAAAATACACGGCGTCGCGAAAGGACAGGTTTTCTATTTCCATAATAAAATTGATAACGCTGCCGCCTTTACCGCAGCCGAAGCAGTGATAGATCTGCTTGTCAAGCGATACGGAAAACGACGGCGTTTTTTCGCTGTGGAACGGACAAAGCCCGAATATATTGGAGCCGGAGCGTTTTGTCAGCCGGACATATTCGCCAACGACGTCTTCTATTCTGCACCGCTCGGCCAGCTTCTGAAGAAAGCTGTCGGGAATTGCCATGCTCCGTCCCCCTTTCCCGTCTGAAAAAATCGGCTGTATTGCTTTATACGACGCGGGAAGCGTTTTTCCCTTTATTTTTATCTTAAAAAATTTCGGAAAATTTTTCAGCGCACGGACCACGCAGCCGGGATGAAGAACTCGCTGTACCGATACAGCGCGAAATCGTCAGTCATGCCGGAGACATAGTCGCAAACGGCGCGGCTGACGCCCTCGCTCTCGGCGATGCGGCGATATTGCTCGGGCAGTTCTTCGGGCGCGGCGACATAATGCTCAAAAATGCTTCCGATGATGCCGGACACCTTGCTTTCCTCGCTTTTGGCCTTGGGATTGCGGTATACAGCCTCGTACATAAAGGCGTGGAAGTCCTCATATATGCGGTTCATCCCGGGCGAGAAGCCGAAACCTCCGTCAAGGCTGGTCGTGACAAGGTCAGATATGAAGGAGTTTATGCGAACACTGTTGCGCTCGCCTATCACGGCCCGTATATCGGCGGGCACGTCCTCATTTGTCAGGATACCGGCGCGGATAGCGTCGTCAAGATCGTGGTTCATATAGGCGATACGGTCACAAAATCGGACCGTCGTGGCCTCGAGAGTGTCGTCGGGCGCACCGTGCGTATGATTGAGGATGCCCATACGCGTCTCGTAGCACAGGTTCAGGCCGCGTCCTTCCCGCTCGATTATGTCCACGACGCGCAGGCTCTGCTCATAGTGGCGGAAGCCGCCGGGTATTATTTCGCTCAGCGCGCGCTCGCCTGCGTGGCCGAAGGGCGTGTGCCCAAGATCGTGCCCGAGCGCGATAGCCTCGGTCAGATCCTCGTTCAGCGACAGTGCCCGCGCCACAGTGCGGGCCAGGCGCGAGACCTCCAGCGTATGGGTCAGGCGCGTGCGATAGTGGTCGCCCTCCGGCTGGAGAAAGACCTGCGTTTTGTGTTTGAGCCGTCGAAAGGCCTTTGAGTGGGTTATCCGGTCCACGTCGCGCTGGAAACATGTCCTTATCCGGCACGGTTCCTCCTGCCGTGCGCGGCCCCGGGAGTCGATGGACAGCACACCGCGCGGGCCGATTATGAGTTTTTCGTTGTTTTCGGTATGTTCTCTTGGGCAGAGCAATATCCCCACCTCCAAAAATTTATCTTACATTTAATTATACGACGCGGAGGGTGTTTTTCCCTTTTTTTCATGCCCGGAAATCATCACTTTACGCGGAAAATCAGCACTCCAGAGAACAGAAACGGCCAAATATGGCACAATAGCTGACTCCCGCCGGAACGCAGGCGTAAAACGGGCGAAAAAAAGGAAGCCCCGAAGGGCTCCCTTTTTGCTTGGGTTAATTGTATTATGAGATCAGTCGGCAGCGACCACGACGAACGCAATATTATTGGCGTCAGCGCCGTAACCGGTAACAGTGTCCCCGATTTCGATGGTATCAGCCGCCTTAGTCTCTGCATTGATAACCTGGCAACCAGTGGTTGCGAAGGTGTAGACGGTACCGCCGGCAACAAAGTAAGTCTCGGTCACATAGGTAACCTCAACGGCGTCAGCAACCTCGCTGGCAGCCGCAACAGCACTTGCAGCAAGCTTGCCATCGGTGAGAGTAATAGTCACAACGTCGCCCGCACTTACTGCATCAATTCCGGCAGTAGAAGCATTCACGCCGCTGGCAAGGTAGTAGTTAACCAGCTCACCATTCACATAGAAGCCATAGGCCTGACCGTCGGCACTGTACTCGCCCAGTCCGTTATAAACGGCATAGACAGCAGGCGCTGCGACAGGAGTTGCAGCCCTTACGATCACAACGCTATTAACAGCGCCGGTGGCTGCTACGGAATCAACCGCTGCAATACCACTAATCGCGGTCTCGGGGAAGTTTGCAACACCGACATACTCGGTCCTGGTAATGGTCGTGTAATCAGCGTTATACTCAAACACGGTGACATTGGTAGATGCATTGGCATACAGTCCTGTGGTGATTTCTACCTTGTTCTTCTCGATGGTCACAGAAGTGTCGAGCTTATCGCCCAGAACGATGGAGCCGTCAGCAAGCTCGGTGTACTCGTACAGGCCAGCGTCAGCAAACGCAGTCGCTGTTGTCCCATTATCGAAGTACTTAACGTTATTAAGGCTGACAGCCTCGCTACTGGCAGCGCCGCTCATGTTGGCGTAGTAGTACTTGTTGTCATTGCCCTTAACGATACCGATGTTCTTGATGGAAACTGTGCCTGTGGTAAGATCTATGACCTTGGCCTGAGCGGCAGCAGAACCATCAGTTGTCTCAAAGAGATTGTCTCCCTGCTGTCCAGGAATCGTTGTGGAAGCAGTTGCAATAACATAGACGTTGCTGGTCTCAACAGGAGCAGTCTCGCCCTGGATAGCGTGGATAACGTAACCATAGCTGTCGAGGTAGTAAGTGTAGGTATTATTGCTTACCGTGTAACCAGGAGTAGAGCCAATGGTAACACTGTCATTATGATAGCTCAGCTCATACCTCTCGCCGTTTATGCGGAAGTAGCCGGATGCAGTCGCCGTGACAGTGCCGGACACGGAGTTAGCTTTAACCACATTGACGATCTTAGAATCAGTCGCGGTGTAGAGGACAACGTCGCCGGCCTTGAAAGCATCGGTCTCATACTCCTTGCCATCAATCGTAATATACGCGGCCTTGTCAGCAGTAGCGGCTTTGATGTCGCCCTCAGCAAGCACTTTAACATAAGTATGAATAATAACAGCCTCATAGGTGTTTGCCGTGGAAGTGGCGTAGACCTGGATCAGAGTTCCATTTCCGCCCACAGTAGAGGCAAGGTCTGTGGATGTGGCCCCATTAACTCTCATGTTCAGGGTGATATTGGATGTATCAATACCGAGAGCCTTGAGGTCAGAAGTAATCTTGGCTTTGGTGGTCTGAGCGGTATAGGTCAGAAGAGCGGTGGGCTCAAAGGAGGCATAAACAACCTCGTCATTTCCAGACTTACCGTTGGTATAGGTCTTGGAAACACGACCGAAATCGTCTTCTTTCGTGCCCTCGGTCAGACCGTAAACGGTGTCGCCGAGAGAACCGGCCTTGGTGGTCTCAACAGTCAGAGTAGACCCAGCATTGGCCTGCTGCATAACAAGAGCGGTGACGGCGTCAGTACCGCGGTAGAGAACGGTTCCACCCGCATTCTTGACAACATATTCGCTGGTCTCTCCGTTGGGAGCATAGTCCAGTCCATTGAAAGCTATGAGCATAGCCTGCTGACGCTGAATAGAGTCATTGATGGCTGCAGCAGCGTCGCCAGCAAACAGACCGATAGTGAAAGCATCCTTAGCAACGTTGATGGTCCAGCCGCTGCCCTCATACTCGCCATTCAGGCCAAAGCCAAGGGCACGCAGTACCATTGCTGCAAACTGATAACCGGTCAGCTCGTCGGTCGGACGGAAAGTATCGTCGCCGAAGCCGACAATGATGCCCTCATTGACGCAGTAGGAAATGTAGCCGGCGCTCCAACGGTCGGCCTTAACATCGTCAAAGGGATCGCTGTCAGCGGTCAGCCTTTCGGCGATATCCTTACCAAGCACCATGTAGGTGATGATCTTTGCGGCCTGCTCACGGGTGAGCGCACCGGTGGGATTAATCTCCGTTCCGCCGGTCATGCCGTCTACGATGCCGGTACCGATGAGTACGGCAACGGCCTCCTCGTACTGAGCGCCGACCTGATCTGCATCGGTAAAGTCGTCCAGACCGGCGGCAAAGCCGGCGGAGGCGAGACCGAGGCAGAGAACCAGCGCCAGAGCGAGGCACAGGGTTTTCTTCAGAGTTCTCATATGTAACTCCTCCTTGTAGATTTCCCGCACAGCGGGATATTATATGTACTCGTTCACAGGTCCGGATATCCTTTGGCCAACCTGCAAGCGGGAGTACCACGCTTTTTTTGCCCGCTGTGTTCGTTAAATACATATTTTGCGAAAAACAAAAAGCAATCCCTGCCAAAAACGACAGGGATTGCTTTTTTACAGCCTATCAGCAAAACCGCGCATAGTGTCCATTGATGGGTGAACGTATATATTTAATGTAGTAGAGACGTCAGCATGTCCGAGTATGCATGAAAGAGCCTTGACGTCGAACCCGCGCTCCATCCATCTTGTGGCAAAAGTATGCCGTAGCGCGTGGAAATTGTAATCTCGAAGTCCCGCTTCCTTTAAATAAGACTTAAACCGGTATTGCAGTGTGCGCGGTTCAACAATTTTTTCCCACAGGAAAGGAAATAGTCGTCCGGCTCGGACTCGATATGGCGCAAAAGCGATGCGACCTTACTGGGCATAGGTATGCAGCGTGCGGAATTAATCGATTTCGGTGAGCCAAAGTACAGCTCAGTTTTCGTTTCCCCGCCGGATCTCCGCCTGATTCGCTGTACACATCGGGAAACGCGGACTGTTCTGTCCTCAAGAGAAAGGTCTCCCCATCGCAGGGCGCATAATTCGCCTATACGAAGGCCCGTATACAGAGTGAGCAGGACGCCCAGACGGCTTGGATCGGTCCCGACTAGCACTTTTTCAAGGGCCGCCTGCTCCGTACGGGACAGTGAACGCACCTCGGTACGCCTGCTGGAGCGCGTAGCCGTTATTGCAGAGGCGCATTCCTCACTGACCGATCCCTCCACCTGGGCAAAATGAAGTGCGCCGCGTAATACTGCGGCGATTATCCGCATCGTGGCGGGAGCAAGCGTATCCGTTTTGCTGCACATGAGTGTGCTGACGTGCTCGGCAGTGACATCGGCGGTCGGCATCTCTCCTAAGGCGGGAAAAATGTGCGCCTGCGTAACGGTTGCATAGGCTGCGCGCGTTGTTTCCTTCAACCCGTCGGCGCCGGCTTCTATCCAATCCTCGATAAGACGGCCGAAAGTATCGGATTTGGTTGTATACATTATAATATATCTCCTTTCTTATTTGACGATTGTAATGACTGTCCGCCGAACACGGACTCCACACGTCTTTTGGTTTACATAAAGTATAAAATTTGAGATTTTTATCAACCTCGAGTTATGTTACGCTTTTGTTACAAAAGATACAAAACACTTGCCCTTTCAAAACACTCATGTTAGAATACACTTGCCTGAAAGAGTGTTCTTTTCGCAAAATATGTATTTTGCGAAAAGAAAGGGTAAAACAGGTACAACCGTTTGCA
>CAZSRK010000026.1:0-33590 GCA_964609305.1 uncultured Oscillospiraceae bacterium | reverse complement strand
CTTATAACAACACCTCACAACACCTCGGATAATGCTCACTTTACATATATTTTACGATATAATATTATACATTTTACAGTATATACTGTGAGAGGGCGCTCGTCAAATCAAAAATGACACCGAAACGGTTTTTTGCAAAACCCGCGGCGTCCCATAGTGTTGTGACTGTAAAATTTATTATGTGCAATTGGCAAGGGCAGGCGCCCAGGGTGGGGAGAGCCTGCCCTCTTAAACAGATTTTTTTACTTTTTCGCAGAGCTTTGAAAAACAAAAAGACAGGACAGCACCGGCTGATATAGCCGCAATGTAAGTGACCAGGGTGCGCGCCGAGCCGTTCCAGCCGGGCAAGATCATAACCGCTGTTGCAGCGACGATACCGAGGATGCCGTGGGAGGCGGCGGAATAGTGCTTCTGGTATGTCCTGCCGACGACCCGCGAGAGCAGGAGCACACAAAGCGCCATCCCGATACCCAGAGGTATCAGGACCGTAAGGTCAAAGGAAGCGATGCCCTTGAGCATAGGCTGGTAGAGGCCGAAAAACAGCAGCAGCGATGAAGAGCTCAGGCCCGGGATGATGAAACTCAGCCCCCAGAGTATGCCGCACAGGAAAAAGCCGGGTATCCCGGGGGACACGGAGATCGAAAGTTTCGTTTTGAGCAGGGTCAGTATGGCGACCATGCCCACAAAACCGATGAACATCGAAAGGATGCTTCGTACGGTCCTGCCCCGTGCGCCTGCGTCCCGCCACAGCTCGGGCATTACGCCAAGTATGAAACCGATGAATACGCATGTCACGAGCGACGTGTTTTTTTCCAAAAGCCAGGCGGCAAGGCCGGACAACACCACGAATCCCACAAATACTCCGAAAAGGAAAAAGCTCAGCATAAGCCCATACTTTTTTAAGCCGCTTCTTACATGGGACAACACCTCAATGATCGGCCGGTACATACCGAAAGCCACGCAGAGCGTTCCGCCGCTGATGCCCGGGAGTATCGCGCCAAAACCGACGACTATACCCTCCAGCAGCCATATCAGCAGAAGCAGCAGATTTTTTCGATCATCAGGCAAATGCATTTTGATACCTTCCTTTGCAGAGTTTTATGTGGCTTATGATCAGCGTATGCTGTTTCCGACCTTTTGCCTGAGTCCTTGCCAGAACCGGGGAAAATACATTGTCAACGCCATGCATGACGGGTAGCCCACTGATTCATTTTCAGAAGGCTCTCCTTGCTGCCGGCAAGAAACAGGATATCATCTTTACGGAACATATATTCCGGATTAATGACTTCCATCACATGGCCGTTGTTTTCAACAGCGATTATGTTCAGACCGAAGCGTGTCCTCAGGTTCACATCCAGAACGGTCTTACCCACGATCTGCTCCGGTACCTGTATTTTTGTTATATTTATCTGTTCACTGAGCTGTATAATGTCAAGCTCCCTTGTCATTTCCAGGCGGCTTGCCAGACGAATGGCCATGTCGCGCTCCGGATAGACCACCTCCGCGCCGAGTTTTTCAAGGATAATGCCGTGCTCTGCGCTGTTGGCCTTGGAGATGACCTTTGGGATACCGAGGGAGACCAGATTGAGCGTGGTCAGAATGGAAGTGCCCATCTGTTCTCCGATGCACACCACCGCCACGTCACAGTTCTGGATGCCCGTCTCCTCGAGGGATTTCTTGTCCAGCGTTTTGACCACATAGGCGTTTTCCGTTACGTCCCTAAGCTCGCGCACCTTGTCCTCGTCCCGGTCCAGTATGATCAGGTCGGAACCGGAAGCGGCAAGCTCCATAACAAGCGCATAACCAAAACGTCCAAGGCCTATTATGCCGTAAGTTGTCTTATCATTCTGGCTTTTATGAAACATGACTCGATTCTCCTTATTTTCAGCCAATTGAAATATTACCTTCCGGGAAGCTGACCCGTTCGCCTCTGGAGAAATACCATAGCGAAGCGATGGTCAGCGGCCCCAGTCGGCCGATATACATGATCAGAATGGACAGCAGCTTTGCCCCGATGCCAAGGCCGGGCGTGATGCCCGTGGAAAGGCCAACTGTACCAAAAGCGCTGGTGATCTCAAACAACGCATCCATCAGAGACAGCTCCGGCTCCATGACGACCATGCCCCAGGTGCCGATGACCACAATGCCCAAAGCCAGCAGCGTGATGACCGCCGCCTTGCGGAAAGCGTCTTTCGGCACAGCGTAATGAAAGACCTTCTCGGACTTGTTTGTGGCCGCCGATTTGATGCCCTGGATAAGAACCATAAAGGTGCTTGTCTTGATTCCGCCGCCGGTTGAACCGGGAGAGGCACCGATGAACATAAGCACTGTCAGTACAAGCAGGCCTGCGTTAGAGAAGGTGCCCAGCGGGTATGTAGAAAACCCCGCGGTCCTGGCCGAAACGCTGTGAAACAGCGCGCCGAGCCAGGTGACATCCTCAGTAAGCTTTATCAGCAGGGTGCCCGATATAATCAGGGCAACGCTGACAGTGATGACCACCTTGGCATGCATTGAATATTTCTTCCAGTGGAATTTGTGGGTCCACATCTCGCGGATGACCAGAAATCCGATGCCGCCGAAGAATATCAGGCCGCAGGTAAGCAGGTTCAAAAGCACATCATCCCGATACGGAATAAGGTTTTGAAGATTTCCAAGTATGTCAAAGCCCGAGTTATTGAACGCTGCCACGGAGTGGAACAGACTGATGCCGAGGGCTTTCAGGGGAGGGTAGTCCTGTACGAAGACTATGAAGCTTAGTGCGGCTCCTGCCAATTCAAAAGCAAGTGTCGTTATAAGCACATTTTTGACGAACTTTATGATGCCCTTGCCGGAGCCAAGGTTTGACGCCTCCCTGATGAGGTTTCGCCCCTTCAGGTCCAGATGCCTGCCCATTGCGATGATGATTCCGGCGCCCACCGAGGTGACGCCCAGTCCTCCGACCTGGATCAGAAGGGCAAGGAAGAACTGCCCAAGCGGGGTAAAAGTATCCCCTGCGTCTACGGCTATCAGCCCGGTGACGCATACGGCGCTTGTGGAGGTGTAGAGTGAGTCGATATAGCTCAACTCCACTCCGTCCTGAACGCTGCACGGCAGAATCAGCAGCAGCGAACCCAATAATATGACCAGGGCAAAACCAAGACAGATAAGCCTTGCCGGCGACTGTGTCCTAAATAAGCTTTTCACTTGTCCTTATCTCCATTCATGCGATATCCCACACCCAGTTCGTTGGTGATATATGTGGCCTCTCCGGGTTTGACGCCAAACTTCCTGCGTATGTTCGCCATATTGACCTGAAGTTTTTTGACGCTGCCCTCACTTGAATACCCCCAGACTCCCCTGATTATGGCAGAATAGGTCATCATCTTCCCGCAGTGTTCGGACAGCAGGGCAACAATATTGTACTCTGTCTGAGAAAGTCTGATCTCCTCATCCTTTATAAAAACCTGCCTGGCGTCATAATCTATCACCATATCGCGCAGTCGGAATTTCCCGCCGGGGAGTCTGCCGGCATCGGCACTGTGGCGATAATTGCGCAGGGTCATCCGTATTCGAGCAAGCAGTTCTGCGGAGCTGAATGGTTTTGTTACATAATCATTTGCGCCGGCATCCAGTGCCATGACCTTATCCCTGTCGTCGCTGCGTGCCGACAGCACGATGATGGGCGTCAGGGAATCCAGCCGTGCAAACTCCAGAAAACGCATCCCGTCCGTGTCTGGAAGCCCGAGGTCGAGGATGAGCACATCGGGACAATGGGAGGAAAACAGCGTCTGCGCCATAGAACAGGTATCGGCCAAAATGACCTGGTAATCAGCCGATTCGAGCATGGTTGTTATCACTGCGCGAATATTAGCGTCATCCTCCACAAGCAGGATTTTGTACTTATTGTTCGTCATCGGTCAATTCCTCTCTGCTTAGAATAAAGCGGAACAGTGCTCCGCCACCTTTTCGATTCTCCGCGCTGATATCTCCACCGTGAGCTCTGATGATAGTGGCGCATATGGACAGACCAATGCCGACATTGCGTTTTCTGCTGTCGGACGTGACCTCCTGCGTGTCATAGTTTCCCGTAAAAATATGTCTTAAACGGTCCGCGCCTATCCCACAGCCGTCGTCCGCAATCTCAAAAATCACCTGTTTCCCAAGGGAGAATACACGAAGGGAGAGCCAAGTCATCCCTTTTGCGTGTATGACCGCATTCTCCAGAATGTTCAGCAGCACCTGCTCTATAAGAATGGCGTCTACCGGGATGACGACGATCTCATACGGGATGTCGAGCGCTACCTCCTGTCCGGGATAACGTGCCATAAACTTTGTCATGACGGAATCAATCAGCTCATCCAGGATAGTGGGGGACTTCATGATCTTTATTTTTCCGCTGCCTATCCTTGTAATCAGCAGCAGGTTTTCTACCATGCGCATCAGCCATTCGGAATCTTCCTGTATGCTTTTAAGCATCGTGTCTTGCTGCTCCTGTGTAAGGCTGCTTTTTTTATCGCGCAGGGTGGAACTGGCGCTGTAAATCGTGGTCAGCGGTGTGCGCAGATCGTGCGAAACGGCACGCAATAGATTGGCGCGTGTTCGTTCCTTTTCGTTTTCCGCCTTCATTGCCTCGTGTATCTTTATCCTTGTGGTCAACATGCAGGTCAGTATTGCGGCAGTGACCATGATAACGGCTGAAATAATATTGACGGGATTGATGAAGTCAAGGGCAAAGTACGGATAGGTGAAGGCATAGTTTATAGCGAGCATACCGGCAACTGCTGATACAATGCCATAAATATATCTTTCTGTCAATAGCGATATAAGAAAGACCGCAAACACGAAGATAGTAGAAATATTTTCCTGTACATCCAGCTTCTGAAACAGCACACTTACCACGATGGCAGGGGCAAAGATAGTCAATGATATAAGCGTATTTTTAATGATTTTATGGTTTTTCATAGGCGTCTCCTGTTTACAGCGGCCTTATTCTAGCACAGTCCCAACTAAGAAACGGCAAAGATTGCAGGTCAGCCGATAAAAGAGCTGTCAGGAATTGAGTTGACTTTTCAGTAAATGCATATTATAATACATCAGGTTATAATTGAATCAACAGGTTGTGCTTGCCGCCGGGGAAGCGTATGCATTGATTTCATATCGTTAGGCCATCAGTAGATATGAATATCAGTGCTTTTGTTTTTTCCGCAGCAGGCGGGGCCAGTGCATACATATTAGGAGGAGGTAGATTTATGTTCCGGGAAATGCGACGGAAGAAACAGGCTCTTTCTCCGGAAGAGAGCGCGACTGTTTTGTATCGCGGCACTTCCGGGGTCCTTGCCCTGTCCGGGGACGGCGGATATCCATATGCGGTACCGCTCAGCTATGTGTTTGACAGCGAAAGGCTGTATTTTCACTGTGCCAAAAGCGGGCATAAACTCGACGCGATAAAGCGCGAACCCAGGGCTTCTTTCTGCGTTATCGATCAGGATGAGGTGGCGCCTGAGCAGTACACGACCCATTTCCGAAGCGTGATCGTGTTTGGTCGGCTCCGAGTCATGGAGGATGAGGGCGAAAAGCGTGAGGTAATCGAAAAACTGGCGGTAAAGTACGCCCCGGACGATACACCGGAGAACTGGCAGAAAGCGATCGGACGTGATTGGGAAGCCCTTTGCATTCTGGAAATGACGCCGGAGCATATATCCGGAAAAGCGGCGATAGAGCTTATTAGACAACAGAAATAAAATAAGTTTATTCGGATAAAATCGGCCCGCCGGGGCTTCATTTTATTGTGTATTAGGCCTGCGTTACACAAAACGCGGGCCTTTTTTGTTTTCTTAAGGAGAAATTGAAATGTTGATACTTTTAGGAACTACCATAACTGCGAGCTTTTTTGACAGCCTCAACCCCTCTGCTATAGCGCAGCAGATGTTGCTTCAGGCCATGGTGAAAAACAAAAGGCAGGTCTGGTTTTTCATTCTTGGCATAGGCTCGGCAAACCTTATAATGGGCCTTGCCATCTATTATGGCGTCTCAGCATGGGTAGCTCGGATGCTGATGGGGATAATAGCGGCATATCCACTGTATGTATACGGAACCGCGGTGGTTTTGGGACTAGTCTGCATGGCGACGGGCATATGCCTGATGGTCAGGACAAGACGCGGCCTCACCGCGCGAACTGGAGGAGAGAGCGATATGGGTGCAGTAAAAGTGCCAGACCGGCTGTCCCCGCTTTCACTATTTGTAATGGGTGTCGCTTTCTGCGCGGTGGAGCTGACAAGTGCGTTCCCGTACTTCGGGTTTCTGGCTGTGCTCACAAGCTATGACCCGGCTTTCCTGCTAGTGCTGATATATACTTATCTATAACTTCATGTATATATTGCCGCTGACCTTGCTGTACTTCTGCTATAATAAGCTGCATAAAACGGCGCTTATCAGGAAACTGGAGCGTGCGCTGGACAGAATCTCGTCATATATCGTACCCGTTGTTGTATGTCTGTTGGGCACGGTGCTGACCTATTATGGTATAGTCTCTCTAAAATAAAGTAGCCCTAGTGTGCGGGGAGATGGTGACGACCTCTTTTATAGGCGGACGGTCTTTGTTGCGACTGCGTCTCTGAAGGCGGCGTCATGCTCGACGAAAATCATGGTGGGAGAGAACTCCTGTATAAGACGCTCTATCTGCATACGGGAAAATACGTCGATGAAGTTGAGCGGCTCGTCCCATATATACAGATGTGTCTGACGACACAGGCTCTCAGCTATTAGAACCTTTTTCTTCTGACCTCCTGAAAAACTTGAGATATCCTTTTCAGACAGGAATATCTCCCAGACGGAAGATTGTCAGTGATATTGAAGTGGCCAGATAGCTTGCTCCGACTGCCGAGACTCTTAAAGTTACTGGTGCTGATGGCACCGACAAGCCTATCGTGAACGATTGAGTCGATGAGCTCGACGAGTTCTGGAAGACATAGGGGACAGAGGCCCCGGGAACGATGCTGCCGTTCCGCGTCAGAGATGTGACGGGACTGGCAGGGAAAGAACTGCCGTGAGCGACGGATATGGATCCATGGAAAGACACGAAGTAGACTCCGGGCTGATTTATTGTAAAAGTGCTGCTGCCCGGGGTATGCGATATATCACTGCCATAGGAAACAGCGTTCATGTCAAAGACCATTGCGCCGCCAGACGCCAGTCCCTGGGACGGAGTGGAGTAAGCAGTCAGGATACTCACCGGAGTACTGCTGCCAGTGTCGCCCCTTGGTATCGTAAAGTTCAGCACTGCATTTTGGCTTGTGCCGGTATTGGTGACCAGTACGTCAGTGCCGGGGTCGCCCGTTGTTACAGTGCCGACGGCCAGTGTGGCGGCAGTTCCCGTTGCACCGGTTGCACCCGTGGCGCCGGTCGCACCGGTCGCACCAGTTGCCCCTGTCGGACCTGTGGGGCCTGTCGGACCAGCAGGACATTGCGGGCACGGCGGACACGGAGGAGGACAGGGTGGGGGACAAATTCCTGAGTGCGGACAGCCTGTCACCTGTTGACAGCCTCTGCCCGTGCCGTTGGGTTGTGATGCAACACCGTCCCCCTGGAGTTGCGCCCAATCAGAAGCACAATATGGTTTCATAGATTCTCCTTCTGCATACAATATGGAATGGAAATAATTGTGGCTGTGCCACAGCCCATTCTATGCTGAATGCATTGACGGACGTTCCGACTTGGCAGTATAGGAGCAAAAATAATATAAGTATCGGGCCGGAAAGCCATGTTAAAGGGCTTTCCGGCCCGATATTACGCTTTTATTCTATATGGCTGTCAAATGCTCAGGACAATGTCCAAACAGCCTGTATCAGACCTTGAAATTGACGCTGGTCGCGCCCTGATCGTCCTGACCGAATACGTAATCCTTCCCGGGGAGCACGGCGTTGAGAATTATGCCCACAATCGAGGCGACGGCAAGGCCCGAAAGGCTGACGGGTCCAATAACTATCGCGCCGGCGCTGGAGGTGGAGATGCCGAGTGCGAGGACCATGATGAGGGCGGCGATAATGACATTGCGGCTTTTTGTAAAATCGACATTGTTTTCAACAACATTACGCACGCCGACCGCAGAGATCATGCCATACAGAACCATGGAAACGCCGCCGATGGTGGCAGTGGGCATCGCCGAGACAATGGCGGCAAATTTGGGGCTGAAAGACAGCAGAACGGCGATGACCGCGGCAATGCGTATGACCAGCGGATCATAGACTTTGCTCAGCGCAAGAACGCCGGTGTTCTCACCATAGGTGGTATTTGCGGGAGCACCGAACAGAGCCGCCAGGGAAGTGGCAAGCCCGTCTCCGAGCAGAGTGCGGTGCAGGCCGGGATCCTGAACATAGTTCTTCTCACAGGTCGAGGAGATAGCACATATATCGCCGATATGCTCGACCATTGTCGCAAGCGAGATAGGTATGATGGTGATGGCGGATGTGACAAGCAGGCTGGTATCAAGATTATCGCGGGCAAAAAGACCAAATACGGTGTCGCCCCACTGGAAGGGCAGCCCTATCCATGCGGCCTCCTTCACGGCGGTGAAGTCGACAAGTCCGCAGACCGCGGCGGTGACATAGGACACTATAACGCCAAGTAGGATGGGGATGATTTTGATCATGCCGCGTCCCCAGATGTTGCAGACGATGACGACCGCTATGGCCAGAAGCGCGATGCCCCAGTTGGCCTCGCAGTTGTTGACGGCGGAGGATGAGAGCGTCAGGCCGATGCAGATGATTATCGGTCCGGTGACTATGGGCGGGAAAAAGCGCATTACTTTGTTCACACCAAAGACCTTAAACAGAGCGGCGAGCACGACATACAGCAGACCGGCGCAGACGACGCCGAAACAGGCGTAGGGCAGCAATTCGGTGTTGGGTATATTGAAAAGTCCCGGGGTGTCGGGGTTTTCAAGCGTCGGGGCGATAGCGGAATACCCGCCCAGGAAGGCAAAGGAGGAACCCAGGAAAGCGGGGACCTTGCCTTTGGTGAGCAGATGGAATAGCAGCGTACCGATTCCGGCGAACAGAAGCGTTGATGAGATGCTCAGCCCTGTAAGTGCGGGCACGAGCACCGTTGCGCCAAACATGGCGAACATGTGCTGGAAACCCAGGACTAATGTTCGTGGTATCCCCAGGGCTTTCGCATCGTAGATCGGATCGGCTCCAATATCTTTCTTTTCCTTCATTTTGCTACCTCTTTCTCTCTTTTTATTTGTTATCTGATCCACGCTTTCCGGCGACAGGACCAGCGAACATACATCCTTCAGGGTTTTTGATATATAGCGACGCAGGTTTTCCCGTCGACCTCATCCAGCTTGACTGATACGATTTCCGAGCGCGACGTGGGCAGGTGTTTTCCGACGAAATTTGCCCTTATTGGAAGCTCGGCATGTCCGCGGTCTATCATACAGAATAGCTGCACCCTGGCCGGACGGCCGAGGTCCATGACAGCGTCCAGCGCCGCGCGCGCAGTGCGGCCGGTGAATATCACGTCGTCGACCAGCACTATGGTTTTGTCCCTGACGGAGAAGGGGATCCGGCTATCCCCTACCACCGGTGTGCCCGATGCGGCCGACAGGTCGTCCCGATACATAGTTATATCAAGTTCCCCAACAGGAGGCATTGTGCCCTCTATCTGTTTGATATTCTCGGCAATGCGCTTTGCAAGGGGGACGCCGCGGGTCTTGATGCCGATAAGGCAAAGGCCGTCCACGCCGTGATTCTTTTCGACGATCTGGTGAGAGATGCGCACAAGCGTGCGTTCAAACGCGGCTTTGTCCATGATTTCGGCTTTGAAGGTTGGTTCCATAAATGGTCCTCCGATATATAAAAAAGCCCTGTCCTCTTCAGGACAGGGCATGAAAACGGTGCAAGGCCGCGGTTATCCGATCTTTCATGACGCCTTTCCGGCAGCTCTGTACCGAATTAAAGAGGTCTTATCTAGATGGAATATAACACAATAAGTTGTGATTGTCAACAAATCGCCGCACAAAATAGCGACTGTTCGACGAAACGCCGCATTTTTCTGTAAAATGTTCAGGGCAGCATATATTTTTTGTTGTAGTAGTCGAACTTCTCGGCAAAACCGGAGGAGGGAATGGTTTTGATACTGTTTAGGTAGCTGTGCGTGTCAAAGGCGTTTTTCTGCGTCTCTATGACGCACACGGCGATGTTGGAGCACTGGTCGGATACACGCTCGATATTCGTCAGAATATCCGTGAAGACAAAGCCAAGCTCTATGGTACATTCGCCGCGCTTGAGTCTTGCAATATGACGCATGCGCGCGGATTCGACAAGCTCGTCGATCACCTCCTCAAGAGGTTCGACCCGGCCGGCAAGTTCCGAATCGTTTTCCTTAAAAGAACGAACAGCAAGGGAAAGTATTTCACACAGTGCGGTTATGATGACGGCAAGCTCCTCCTTTGCCGCATCGGAAAAGCTTATCTCCTTCTCGTGCATTTCTGCTGCGCTTTCCTTGAGATTCACCGCGTGGTCGCCGATGCGCTCAAAATCTCCGATAGAGTGCAGCAGCTTGGATGTGGTCTGGCTGTCCTTGTCTGAGAGCGTTTTGGAAGATACCTGTACGAGGAAGGAGCCGATCTTGTCCTCGTAATGGTCGAGCATATCCTCAAGCTTGTCGACTTCCTCAGAGCGGTCGTCGTCCCAATTGCCGAGGAGATTCAGCGCGAGGGAGATGATCTGCTCGGCGGTGTCAGCCATGGAGGAGGTGAGGTTCTGGCACTCGGCGATTGCGAACGAAGGGGAGCGAAGAAGCCTCTCGTCAATGAGCACATCCTGCTCGTCGTGCTTTTTGTCGCGGACGATAAACCTTGACAGCTTTTCAAGCTGTTTTGAAAACGGAAGGAGCATGATCGTGGTCACGATGTTAAACACACTGTGGCACAGCGCAACGCCGGCGGCGTTAATGGGCGTATCGACAAATGCAAACGAGAAGATGGCATTGGCAATCGAGAAGAGCGAGTAACACACGATGGTACCGATCACATTGAAGCTTATATGTATCACGGCGACACGCCTTGCGTTCTGGCTGACGCCGATGGACGATATCAGCGCCGTGGCGCAGGTACCGATGTTCTGGCCCATGATTATGGGTATGGCCATTCCGTAAGTTATGCTGCCTGTGAGGGCTAGCGCCTGCAAAATGCCGATCGAGGCGGCGGAGGACTGTATTATGCCGGTGAAGATGGTGCCGACGGCAATACCCAGGACCGGGTTATTGAAGGCCGTGAGCAGGTTTGCAAAGGACGGGGAGTCGGCCAGAGGAGCGACAGAGCCGCTCATAAGCTCCATGCCGTACATGAGCACGGCAAAACCGAGAAGGATAGTGCCTATATCTTTTTTTCGCTGTTTTTTGCTGGCCATTAGCATGATGATGCCGACGAGCGCGAACACGGGGGAGAAGTTTTCGGGTTTGAGCAGGTTCATGAGTATATTGTCGCTCTCTATACCCGTAAGACTCAGTATCCAGGCCGTGAGTGTTGTTCCGATGTTCGAGCCCATGATAATCCCGACCGTCTGTCCAATCTCCATAATACCGGAGTTGACAAGGCCGACCAGCATGACTGTCACCGCGGAAGATGACTGGATAGCGATCGTAATGCCCGCTCCGAGCGCCAGGCTCTTGAGCGGTGTAGACGTCATTTTTTTGAGTATCGATTCAAGTTTGCCGCCGGATAACTTTTCCAGACCTGACGACATCAGGTGCATCCCGAACAGAAAGAAAGCCAGTCCGCCAAATAGCGTCAAAAAAGAAAAAATATCCATGACATACCCTCCGTTTCCCCATCAGTGTATATCGTCAAAGTTAAGTCTGAAAGCCGGGGAATGTTAAGTTTGGGTAAAAAGCAGTAAAAATTTTCGAAAAATTCGAAAAGAAAAAAGCGGCCCCGCATTTACGCGGGGCCGCATGGATCAAAAGATTTTTGGGCCCTTGAGCTCGACCGAACGGTTGAATACCAGGTGCCCGGGGCTGGAATCCCTGCTGTCTACACAGAAGTATCCCACGCGCAGGAACTGGAAGTTAGCCGGGGCCACGGCCTCGCCGAGCATTTTTTCGACCTTGCAGCCGGTGAGGACCTCGAGAGAATCCGGGTTCAGGCACTCGAGATAGTTCTTGTCGGGACCATCAGGATCCGGATCGGAGAACAGGTTGGAGTAGAGCCTTATCTCTGCGTCGGCACAGTTGTTGGCATCCACCCAGTGCAGGGTCGCGCCTTTGACCTTGCGCCTGTCGGCGGGATCGCCTCCGCGGGAATCCGGGTCGTACTCGCACAATATCTCGACTATGTTGCCATCCTCGTCCTTGACGCAGCCGGTGCAGGTTATAAGATATGCGCCTTTGAGACGGCACTCAGGGCCGCCGGGGTACAGACGTTTGTATTTCGGCACGGGATTTTCAAGGAAGTCGTCGCTGTCGACATACAGCGTGCGGGAGAAGGAGACATCCCGTGTGCCGGCTTCAGGGTCATTCGGGTTATTCTCGACAGAGACGGTTTCGCTCCGGCCTTCGGGATAGTTTGTGATGGTAAGCCTGATGGGGCGAAGGACCGCCATGGCGCGCTGTGCGTTGAGATTCAGATCATCACGCAGACAGTGCTCAAGAAAGCTGTACTCTACCGTTGAATTGACCTTTGAAACACCTATGCGCTCACAGAAGCTGCGTATGGCGCCAGGCGTGTATCCGCGGCGGCGCAGGCCGCAGAGCGTGGGCATACGCGGGTCGTCCCAGCCAGAGACGAGACCTGTCTCGACAAGTGTGCGGAGCTTGCGCTTGGACATGACTGTGTAGCTTATGCCCAGCCGGGCAAATTCTATCTGCCGCGGTCTGCTCGGCAAGGATAGGTTGTTTATGACCCAGTCATACAGAGGACGGTGGTCCTCGTACTCAAGGGAGCAAAGCGAGTGTGTTATACCCTCTAGTGCGTCCTGAATGGGATGGGCAAAGTCATACATCGGGAAGATGCACCATTTGGTGCCCTGCCTGTGATGCTCGGTATAGCGTATGCGGTAGAGGACGGGGTCACGCATGTTGAAATTGCCGGAGGCAAGGTCAATTTTCGCACGCAGCGTGTATTTCTTCTCCGGAAACTCGCCGTTTTTCATACGCCGGAACAGGTCAAGGCTTTCCTCGATTGGCCGGTCGCGCCAGGGCGAGCGAGCAGGCGTCGTCGTGTCGCCGCGGTATTCAGAAAATTCATCCGGAGTCAGTTCACAGACATAGGCCAGACCCTTTTTGATAAGCTCCTCGGCGTATTCATATGTCTGCTCAAAATAGTCGCTGCCATAGAAAAAGCGGTCGCCCCAGTCAAAGCCCAGCCAGTGTATGTCCTGCTTTATGGCGTCGACATACTCTGTATCCTCCTTGGCGGGGTTCGTGTCGTCCATGCGGAGGTTGCAGATACCGCCGAACTTCTCGGCTGTGCCGAAATTAATTATAAGTGCCTTGCAGTGCCCGATGTGAAGATATCCGTTAGGCTCCGGCGGGAACCGTGTATGCACCTGCATGCCGGCGAAACGGCCGCCCGGTGCGAGGTCCTCCTCTATGAAAGTGTGGATGAAGTTTTTTGATATTTCTTCCATATATCTGCTCCCCAAAAAATATCGAATATTGCAAAATATTATATACTGTTTTTCACGATTTTACAAGATATAAAACCTACAGGACGAAAAAGTCCCGCAACGCTGTCGGGCATTGCGGGACAAAGTCTGATTCAGGACACTGTGACAGTACCTGTGCCGGTCGGGATAACGCATATAAATGTCCTCCCGACGCCGAATTCCACCTGGCTGCCGTCAGCAAGAGTGTAGAGGAAGGGCTCGCCCTCTGCAGAGCGGGACCAGGTTATATCAGTACATTTACCGTCTCTGTAAAAGCTTCCGCTGCCGGAGCCGGTGAGCGTTATGCCCAGCCTGCCATAGCTGTCCAGTGTTACGGTGTCAGCAGAGATAACGACGATGTTCGTGAAATCTACGGCCTGTCCGGTGCTGCCGTCCGTGAGAAGCTGATCATACTGCGTCATAGTGTAGCTGCCGGAGGAAGAATCGTATGCAAAGCTGCTGGTCTTGTAACCGAAGTCGACGACTACGTTCACGGCGCTCTGCCACTCGGCTGGAGCCGATTCCTCTGTGAAGTCCAGGCCGAAGTCAAAGCCCTCGGAAAGCTGTGTGCGGTAGCTGAGCATATCCACTGCCTGCAAGATAAGCTCACCCGTGGTAAACAGGCTGTGCTCGTAACCAGCGCTCATGCGGTTCGGATCGCGGTAGAATATTTCAGCGCCGTAGTACCCGCGGACGCCGTCTATGTTGTCGGCGCCTTTCGTGGAAACATCGGAATATGCCTGATCGCTGCCGCCGGCATGGACGATGATCGCGTCATAGCTCAGCGCGGCGCTGAGGTAGTAGGGCCTCAGAGAGCGCATGCTGCCGACGGGGCCGACGTTTTCCATATCCGGATATATGGCCATAAAACGGGTGATGCCGCCCTCGGCCAGGATCTCATACATGATATCGGCTTCGGCAATGCTGCACTGCGGCAGGGCCACGGAGATGTTGTTGAGCATTACGGCAAAAGGCCGGGAAGTATATTCGCTGTCTATCACCTCGCCGGTCAGTGGGGAGCGTATGGGCTCCGGCGTCGGCTCCGGTGTCTGCTCCACCTCGGGCGTCTGGGACGGTTCCTGCGTTTCGGATGGAGCCATGCTTTGAGTTGGGGAAACGCTTGTCTCGGGCTCAGCTTCCGCTCCGCTGCAGCCGCAGACCAGCGACAACGAGAGTATGACAACCAAAATAATTGACGTTTTCATGGGAAATACCTCGATTTACAGGAGTTCCTGTCTATATTACCCTAGTTGAGCCATGATGTCAAATTCGCGTGCTGACAGATGATAATTATTGGAATCAGTTGACAATGGTGATCTACTTTATTAAAATAACAGAGAAATGCAAAATTCCAGATTATGAGGAGTTCGGGAGTTGAGAACCAATGTATGAAACAGTGATGCGTGAGGCATCCCTTGCAATGGGGGAGCTTCTCGAAAAAGCCGCCTGGAGAAAGGGCGACATTGTCGTTGTCGGCTGTTCATCGAGCGAGATCGCGGGACAGCAGATAGGGAAGGGCTCGGTTCCGGAGGCGGCGCAGGCAGTTGTGCAGGCAGTACTGCCGCTGCTGAAAGAGCGCGGTCTTTACCTTGCCGCACAATGCTGTGAGCATCTCAACCGCGCTTTGATTATTGAGCGTGAATGTGCCGACAAATATGGATATGAGCCCGTGTGTGTCGTACCTAAACCCAAGGCGGGAGGAAGCTTCGCAACGGCCGCCTGGGCCGCGTTTGAGGAGCCTGTTGCGGTCGAGCATATAAGGGCCGTTGCCGGGCTGGACATCGGTTCGACGCTTATCGGTATGCATCTTAAGGACGTTGCCGTCCCGCTGAGGCTATCGATCCGTTTGGTGGGGTCTGCCAGCCTTACGGCTGCATACACCAGGCCAAAGCTCATCGGCGGCATCCGCGCGCAGTACGAATAAACAGGACAGGAGAGGTATATGGCAAAAAGTCTAGAAAACAACCTGGCAGAGGGGAAAGTATTTAACAAGCTCATCGGCTTTGCTCTGCCGATATTTTTGGCAAACGTCCTCCAGATGTTTTACAGCTTGGTGGATACGCTGGTCGTCGGACGTATCGTCGGCAGCGTAGGCATCTCGGCCGTCACGATAGGCAGCCAGCTCTCGCAGATATTTGTCTGCGTTGGAATGGGCCTTGCAAACGGAGGCCAGGTAATCATTGCCCAGCTCAAGGGCGCCGGCGACAGGGACGGCATGAAGAGCATTATAGGTACGCTTTTGTCCGTTTCTGCAATCGTCGGTATCGTGGTCGGCGCTGTCGGCATTGCCATCACGGGACCGACACTGCGGCTAATGAACACACAGCCGGAGGCATGGGACCAAGCGGTGGATTACATGGCGATATCCTGTGCCGGCCTGATATTCGTGTTTATGTACAACGCGATAAGCTGCGTTATGCGTGGCCTTGGCGACTCCACGCGTCCACTGATATTTGTCGCCATCGCGTCGCTTATAAACGTTGTCCTCGACATAATTCTTGTCGGCCCTCTGAACATGGGCGCCGGGGGTGCCGCGCTTGCTACGATAATTGCACAGGGCCTGTCGGCACTGTTTGGATTTATTTACCTTTACCGCCGGCGCGCCGAATTCGTATTTGATTTCCGGCCCAGAAGCTTTGCAATACGTGCAAAGTGGGTAAAGGAGCTGTGTCGTATGGGTATACCGCAGATAATCCAGATGGCGGCCATCAGCATCTCCATGATATATGTCATTGCCATGGTCAATGTCTATGGTGTTGTCGCGACCTCTACCGTCGGTGTGTCCAGCAAGATAATGAATCTGTTCACGATGCCTTACCAGGCGATGAGCACGGCGTCCTGTTCCATGGCTGGGCAGAATGCAGGCGCAGGAAAGTATGACCGCGTAAAAAAGGTCGTACACATAACGCTGCTTATAAATATCGCCGTATTGTGCATCGCCACATTTTTCACCATGCTGTTCGGCAGGCAGCTTGTGAGCTTTTTCGATACGAATCCGGAAGTCATTGAATCTGGTGCGCTGTATCTGAAGATACAGTTTTTCAATCTGCTTGGGCATGCGCTTTTCTGTACGTTCAATGCCACATGTCTCGGCGTCGGAAACGCCGCGTTGTCGACCTTTGCTTTTATGATGGACGGAGTTGTGACACGGCTTCTGCTGTGCGTATTGTCCGTGTATGTGTTTGACTGGGGTCTTGTTGGCATCTTCTGGGCGAACTCCGTGCCGGCCTGCGTCTGCGGCGTGATCCTGCTCGGCTATTATCTGAGCGGGAAATGGAAAAACTATAAGAGCTTTGCCATACGCGGTATGCAGGAGGAGCCGCTTGCCGCGGTGGACGGCGAGTAAGCGCACAACGTAAGTGCGATCACCGCGCGAGAGAATAAAACCCCCAAAGCCGCGGCTTTGGGGGTTTGTCATTTACTGAACAGCCTATATCAGATTGAGGATGAGGGTCAGAAGGACGAAAGCAAGCCCTACCCACTTTGTCATCTTTGCCAGCCTGCCGTCCCAGGTCTTGGCCTTGGTCTTGGTCATGAATGTGTCCGCACCGCCGGCGATGACTCCGGACAGTCCGCTGCGTTTTCCGGACTGGAGCAGTACGACGGCCGTGAGGAAAAGAGCGGTCAGAAGCTGGACTATCGTAAGGGCGATCTTCATGGTATATATTCAATCCTTTCGAGCGATTCTAAACTGACAAAGTACATTCTAGCACGTGCATCCTTACATTTCAAGAACTTTTTTTACTTTTTCGGCATATATAAAAACCGCCATGGAGAAAGCTCGCCATGGCGGAAAGACTGGTATATATCAGACTTATTTCTTGAGGAACTCCTTGTAGGAGCGGGGAGCGCCAAGGCCCATCATTGCACGGGCCTGCTCGCAGGTGGCGACGGGACGTCCCATCAGGTCAGCGAGCTTGACGGCGTTCTCAACGAGGTGAGCGTTGCTGTCGGCCTTCTTGCCGTTGCCGATACGGACGTTGTCTTCCATACCGACACGGATGTTGAAGCCATAGGCGAGGGCCTGGGCGAGGATGGCCCACTGCTGAGCGCCGGTGGCGATGATGTTGAGCATGGAGTTCTTCGGGCAGCACTGCTTGAGAGTCTCCATGAAGATGGGCAGGTTCCAGTTGGAGCCGGTGGTGTAGACCATCGAGACCCAGTTGGGGCCGCCGATGTGGTCAGTCCAGCCCTTGTTGACGAGGGTGCGGACATACTGGAGATCGGACAGCGCAAAGCACTCGAACTCAGGCTTGACGCCATACTGCTTCATCTTGGCAAGGGCTTCTTCGACGTCGCCGTCAGAGATGCAGTAGCCATGATAAAGGGTCCAGGGTTCCGGATGGTCGGGCTCACGCGGCTTCATGGGAATGCTGGAGAAGTAGCAGGAGACGTCGACGGAGCCGACTTCCGCGCGGCCCTCGATGATCTCGGTGTGAGGATCGCTAAGGGTCTTGGAATCGACATTGCAGTCACGGCCGCAAATGTTGGTGTTGTTGATGATGAGGTCGGGGCACTTCTCACGGATCTTTGCGTTGACCTCAAGATAGCGCTCGGGATCCCAGCTCATCTGGCTGAGATTGTCAGGCTGACGGGTGTGGATGTGAACCATAGCGGCGCCGGCCTTGTAGGCCTCGGTCGCACTCTCAACCTGCTCCTCGATGGTCTCGGGCAGAGCGGGGTTGGCTTCTTTACCCTGGTTGCCGCCGGTGATGGCGCAGGTGATGATAGCCGGTGAAAAAGCGGTCAGGCCGCGTTTCCACATGGTCTCAGTGTACCATACGGGATCTCTGAGCTCGTCTACGCGAAAGTTCTTGAGTTCTTCCATCTAAGATTTCCTCCTAAAAAAATTGGTGTTCTGAATGTTGCGAATTATCGCTTAACGACATTACACTAATCATAATTATAAGCTTAATATTGCCTTGTGTAAAGTGTATAAATTGAATTGAGTTGTCCGAAATAGTCACAAAACCGTGCGATTGTGACACAGATACCGATAGGGAACATGCCGTGGCGCTCTTTCCCTGGAAGCGGTGAACGCGGGACAATAGGATGCGAAATTAGTTTGTCCGATATGTTTCATAATAAAGCAAAAAATGTCCCTGCCAGAATTAATTTGTACAGACAATTGATATTTCGTGCGAAAAACTATTATCCTGTTTTGGAGAACATATTTACTCAATCGGGCAAAACGATCCCCCCGTACAGGTCGTACGGGGGATTAATTAAAGGACATAAAAAAGAATACAGACGGCCTGAAGCAGACTGCCAAGGTCGACGAACACGTGAAAAACGGTGTGGAACACCGTGCGCTTGCTCCCGACCCCGTACAGCACGGCGCCGACCGTATAGGCGATGCCGCCGGCAAGGAGCCATAGGAAACCCGTGGTTCCCAGCACTGTCAGCGTCTGTCTGAGGATGAGGATGACAAGCCATCCCATGACTATATAAAAGACCATGGAGAGCGTCCCGTACTTTTTGTGGTCGATCGCCGTGAATACGGCGGCGAAAGCGGCGAGCAGCCATTCCGCGCTGAACACCGTCCATGCAAGGGCCGGATAGACCGGCCGGAGACTGACAAGCAGGATAGGCGTATATGAGCCTGCAATCAGAAAATAGATCGTGCAGTGATCGATTACCTGCATAACCTTTTTGCCGGTCCCGGGTTTCAGCCCGTGATAGACACTGGAGACGGCATACAGAGAAACCATGGATGCGCCGTATATGCAGCCGGAAACGATTCCGAAAGTATTACGATGCCGCACGGAAAAGAGGATCGAAAAGACCAGCACGACGATGCCGATGGCCCCGCCGATTATGTGCGTGACCATATTTGTGATCTCATTGCCTCTTGTATATGCGGGCAGCTCCCGCTTGCTTAATGGGGTGCGCCTCATGACAATGCCCTGATTTTGCGATGGGAGAGGGCAGCAGTCATGCTTCGCCCCGCTTCTTTCCCCAGAAGAACAGGGCCACGGTTCCGGGGCCCGTGTGGCTGCCTATGGTTGTGCCGATATCGTTTATGAGCACGCCGCCGTTAATGTGCTTAAACTCCGCCTCTACTGCGCGGGCCACGTCCTCGGCATCCTCCAGGCAGGCCGAGTGCGACATATAGCACTTTTCCGAGTAGTCAAGGCCGCCGTCGGCCAGCTCACGCATGCGGTCAACTATGGCCTGCTTGACTTTTTTCTTGGTTCGTATCTTTGCGCGCGGGATAAGATGCCCGTTTTCGTCGACGTCGAGCAGCGGGCATATGCCCAGGACCGTGGCGATACCACCGGCGGTTTTGGAGACGCGGCCGCCCTTGATATAAAAGGTCAGGTCGGTGGAGAAAAACCAGTGATGCATGTTGAGCTTGTGCTCCTCGACCCAATTTGCCAGCGTGTCCATGTCCATGCCCTCGTCACGAAGATCGGCGGCCTTGTCCACGATAAGACCGTATCCGGATGAGGCGGCCAGGGAGTCGATGACGACGATCTTCCTGCCCGGATGGCGCTCCATGGTCAGGTTTGCCGCGTTCACTGCGCTGTTGTATGAGCCGGACAGTCCACTGGAAAAAGAGATGTGCAGGATGTCCTTGCCCTGTTCGAGCAGCGATTCAAAGTAGTCAACATATTCGGTTATATTTATCTGGCTTGTGCGGGTGTCTGCTCCGTCAGTCATGGCCTGGTAAAACTGTGCCAGAGGCATGGATTTTCCGAGGTCGTCGGGGTACTGCTTCCCGTCCAGCTCGAAATGGAAGCAGATGAATTTTATATCCCTTTGCTCAAGATGCTCCCGGGTAAGATCCAGCGTGGAGCAGCAGCTTAGTATATATTCAGACATTTGGGGTGCACTCCTTTCTGATAACGCCTGGATAAAAGATAACACTGAAGCCCGCGTATTGACAATCTATTCCGGCGTTTTTGGACTCTACTCCTGGGAGAAGCGTGAGTAGAGTCCTGAAAAAGCCCGCAATCACACGGCTCTGACGCCATCAGGCGTTTTTAAAAAAGGCAACGCCGATCGCACCGGGGCCGGCATGCGTGCCGATGGTAGCGCCAATCTCAAGAATGGGCAGCCGGTTCGTATGCCCCTCCCAGATGGCCCTGGAGTCACTTATATACTTTTGCAGCATATTATCGTCCAGTCCGGAATAGGCAAGCGTGAAAGGCATCGAGAAATCGACGCCGCCGCTTTTGCTGATATACTCGATGAGCAGGTTGTTGCCGTGCTTCGAGCCGCGGGCTTTGCCCATGACCTTGACCTTGCCGTCCTCTATGCATATGACGGGATTGATAGACAGCAGACCGCCGGCAAAAGCGGCCGCGGCGGATATGCGTCCGCCTTTCTTCAGGTATTCCAGCGTGTCGAGCAGCGCCAGCAACTGGATCCGCGTCTTGCAGCGATTTAACTCATCAACGAGTTCCCCGGAGGAGATGCCGCTTTCTATAAGCCGGCAGGCGTATTCGACCAGGATGGCCTCGCCAAGGCTGACATTCAGGCTGTCAACGACATGGGCCTTGCCGTCAAAGGAGTCTGCCGCGATACAGGCGCTCTGGTAAGTGCCCGACAGTTCCGACGACAGAGTTATGGCAACAGGGGTGTCACCCTGTGCGATTATACGCTCAAATTCTTTTTCAAAGTCATAGGGCGGTATCTGGCTCGTCACGGGAAGTTCATCTGTTTCGATAAGTTTTTCGTAAAACTCTCTGGGTGAGATATCAACGCCGTCTTGGTAGGCGTCTTTGCCGAAAGTGACGGTCATCGGCAGACGGGTAATATCCTTTTCCCGGATAAAAGCAGACGGCAGATCCGCTGCGGAATCTATGATAAGCTTGATAGCCATGCTGTGTTCCTCCTTGAGTATCTCAGGCGCGTGGTCAGATTACCTCGCTGTAACTGCCCAGGTAATTGAAGCTCTCGCAGACGCTGCCAAGCTCGCCCATGAGCTGCATGAACTGTTCCGAATAGACGGAGGAGTCCAGGTCGAAATAGAACATGAACTCGAAATCGCGGTCGGGAAGGGGACGGCTTTCGAGTTTGTTGAGGTTTATGCCCAGCGCATAAAGGCGGGACAGGAGCTTGTACAGGGAGCCGGGTTCGTGCGGCAGGACGGCCATAAGGCTTGTGCGGTCCGCGCCCGGGTATATTTCCAGATCTTTTGAGATGCAGATGAAGCGGGTGTAATTGTTTCCCTTGTCCTGCACGGACTCCTTCAGGCACTCAAGCCCGTAAAGGTTCATGCACGAGCGGGAGGAGAGGGCGGCAATATCCCTTCTGTCCGATTCGGCCACACGCATTGCGGCAATGGCGGTGTTCTCACAGGGGATGACCGTTACGTTCGGCAGAGACTGCAAAAACTCGGTGCACTGGCTCAGCGCCTGTCCGTGGGAATAGATCTCGCGTATGTCGGAAAGGCGGACGCCGGGCTTTGCAAGCAGGCTATGGTCGACCTTCAGGCGCAGGCTGCGCACGATGTTGAATTCATGCTGCATCATAAGGTCGTAAACCGTGTTGACGGAGCCGGCAGTGCTGTTTTCCAGCGGAACGATGCCGTATCTGCAAAGGCCTTTCTCGATAGCGGAGAACACTGCCTCAAAGGTAGAGAAAAACATAACGTTTGCATTTTTTATGAGCTTGTCGCAGGCAAGCTGGGAATATGAGCCTTCAACGCCCTGACAGGCGACGGAGACGTCAGAAGGGAAGAGCTTCGGTGTATTCTCAAGGGCCGTACGTATCTTGTCCGACAGTTCTGTGCCAACGCCGATAAGGCGGTTTTGATAACTGCGGCTGAGCTCGAATATAAGCGAGTAAAGAAGCCGGACATATTCACGAATGTCCCCCGGGGTCTGCTCGGCCACCTTTTGCATTATCTCGCGCTCGCGTCTTACGTCGAGAACGGGAAGCTGATGCTCCTTTTTATAGTCGGATATCTTACCGCTGACGGACATGCGCTCGGTAAAGAGCTCTACAAGCTGGCTGTCGATCCTGTCGATCTGCGTCCGATAGTCATGATTATCCACTTTTATTACCTCATTTCTTTTTTTCGCGCTAACAGCGCGTCATAAACTGCTATTGCCGCCGCTGCCTCGACACAGGGCACGGCGCGCGGTACGATACAGGGGTCGTGACGGCCGCGGACACGCAGCACCGTCTCCTGCATGGTCTCCATATTCACGTTGCGCTGTGCCTTAGATATGGACGGCGTGGGTTTAAAAGCTGCGCGGAAAGAAAGGGGCATACCGTTTGTGATGCCGCCGAGTATCCCGCCGCAATTGTTCGTCAAGGTTTTTATACTGCCGTTTTCAAGGCAAAATTCATCGTTATTGGCACTGCCGGTCAGACGTGCCGCGCCGAAGCCGGCGCCAAATTCTATCCCTTTCACGGCGGGAATGCCAAAAACGATAGAGGCAATACGATTTTCCATACCGCCGAATATGGGGTCGCCAAGGCCGGCCGGCAGGCCCAGCACGGCGCACTCAATGACCCCGCCCACGGAATCGCTGTCCAAAACGGCCTGTGTTATGAGCTTACGCATCTTGTGGCCGCATTCGTCGTCCACGACGGGGAAATCCTTTTCCGCCGTGGAAATCGTCAGCTCGCCGCGATCGTCGATCTCGCCGATGGAGGCGATGCGGGAGATGACGCTGATGTTCTCGTTTTCGAGAAGCTGAAGGCAGATCCCGCCCGCGATACACAGCGGGGCCGTGAGCCGGCCGGAAAAATGGCCGCCGCCCGCGTGGTCCTGAAAGCCGCCGTATTTCTGCTGCGCAGTGTAATCTGCGTGTCCAGGACGAGGAACATGGCGAAGCTCGTCATAGTCTCGCGAGCGGGTATTTGTGTTGCGAATGATGGCCGTTATGGGGCTTCCGCAGGTTATATTTCCCACAAGTCCGCACAGGAATTCCGGAGCGTCGGGCTCTTTTCTCGGCGTGGAATACTCATTCCTGCCCGGAGCGCGCCTGGCCATAAAACGCGCCAGATTGTTGATATCTATCCTGTTTCCGGCAGGTATACCGTCGATAGTGACGCCGATGGCCTGGGAATGGGACTGTCCAAAGATTGTTATCCTTATGTTTTCTCCATAGCTGCTGCTCATTCAGCACACCTCCAAAGAGTCAAAATCCCACCAGAACCGGGGGTACGATTTTGATACACACTCGGCGCCCGATATCGTGACGGGTCCATCGCAGACGCAGGCGGCGACGGCCGCCGACATCGCGATTCGGTGATCGCCAAAGCTGTCGGATCTCCCGCCGGACAGACGCGGTTTGCCCCGGATAATAAGACCGCTTTCCAACTGTTCGATATCTGCGCCGAGGGCCGAAAGGAGCAGAAAGGTGCTCTCGAGCCTGTCGGATTCCTTGAGGCGGAGCCTGCCGGCGTTGACAAAACGTGTCTCTCCCTCGGACGCTGCCGCGACGACGCTCAGCACGGGGATCAGATCCGGGATCATTGCAGCGTCCACGGTCATGCCGCGCAGCCCGCCCCGGCGCACCATTATCCCATCGCCCTGAGCGGATACGATGGCGCCAAAGCTGGTGAGGATATCTGTTATGCGCCTGTCCCCCTGTAAAGAATTGAGGTCAAGCCCCCTCACCGTCACTCCGGCGTCCGACAGCGCGCCCATGCACAGGAAAAACGCGGCGCTTGAGTAGTCGCCCTCGACCGTTAGTTCCCGGGACAGGCGGTAGCGCTGCCGACCGGGTATGGAGTAACCGCTGTCGCTTTTTTCAAAGCTTATCCCGGACAGGCCGAGCGCCTGTTCGGTCATTGAAATGTAGTCGGCCGACTCGACCGTTCCCGTGATCTCCAGAACACTGTCGCCCTCCAGCAGGGGCAGGGCCATAAGAAGCCCGGAGATATACTGGGAGGAGACGTTGCCAGGAATAGTATAATGCCCGCTTTGCAGCGCACCGGAACATCTGAGGATATTGCCATCTTTTTCAATGTCCATGCCATGCTCTAGAAGCTCGCTGTCGAGCGGGGCGAGCGGCCTGTCGGGCAGCCGTCCCTCCATGATAAACTCACAGTCGATCCCAAGCGAGCCGACGACAGGAAGCAGAAAACGCAGCGTGGAGCCGCTCTCGCCGCAGTGCAGCCGTCGGATGCCGGACCGCAGTCCGCGGCTGGCACGGACCAGTAGCTTTCCGTTCCCGTCAGCCGTTATATCCGAGCCCATGGCGTTTAGGCAGTCCATCGTTGCCGATATGTCGTTTGAAATGCCGCGGCAAATGATGTCTGTGTCCTGACCGGACAGAGCCGCGCAGATCAAAATGCGGTGGGCCTGTGATTTTGAAGCGGGGATATTCACGCTCCCGCTTCGGGCGCCCGGCAGGACGGCGCGGATCATCTTATACCTCCTGCCGCCATGCGCGCACGAAGTTCGGCGGCCGGGATGCGCTCTATACGGCAGCTCCCGATGGCCTCCGGTGTGACAATGCTGATTGAATCTCCGGAGAGCTTTTTGTCGGACAGCGCGGCTGAGACCATGTCGTCCAGTGGGAAGCGTATTTCTGTCGGCAGGCCGTATTTCTCCAGGATGGCGGTTATAGCCGCCGGCACGTCCGGCGGGCACAGCCCGTAAGCGGCCGCGCTTCTCGCCATCACGGCCATGCCGGCAGCCACTGCCTGCCCGTGCAGCATCGTAAAGCCGCTGCAGACCTCGGCAGCGTGGCCGAAGGTGTGCCCAAAGTTGAGCAGCATGCGCTCGCCACGGTCAAACTCATCGCGTTGCACGATATCACGCTTCATGGCCACGCAGGTCGATATGACATGCTCCAACTGGTCGCGTACGGGGGTTTGGTCAAGTTCCCGGAAAAACTGCGCGCTTGCGATGACCGCATATTTTATGACCTCCGCGCAGCCGCAGAGGTATTCATCCACGGGAAGGGATTTCTGATAATCCGTGTCGCAGATAACCAGCGAAGGCTGATAAAAGCAGCCGACCTGGTTCTTGCCGTTTTCAAGGTCGACGGCGGTCTTGCCCCCGACGGAAGAATCCACGGCCGCAAGCAGCGTGGTCGGGACCTGGACGAAACGGACGCCGCGCAGATAGGTTGCCGCGGCAAAACCCGCAAGATCCCCAACGACCCCGCCTCCAAGAGCGACGAGCACGTCGCTGCGTGTTACGCGGTTTTCGCACATGAATTCCAGTAACCGTCCGTACGTCTCGAGATTTTTGGAGCGTTCCCCGGCAGGAAATATAAACTCACACACACGCAGGCCGGAACTTTCCAGACTCCGGCGCATGGCCTGGCCGTAGAGGGGGAAAACGTGGCTGTCGGAGACGATGACTGCGGTGGCGGCGCCTGTCAGCTCCGAAACCAGACGTCCGGTTTCGGAGGAAATGCCGCTGCCTATCAGGACGTCATACCCTGTTGAGGCGTCGACATGGATGCTGTTCAATGCCCGTCGACCTCCTCCTTGAGGTTTTTGCCGGCCCTTAAAAGCTCCGTGAGCTTTTGCTCGTCGCCGGCATCCAGCGCGGCCTTGTACTCGAGCAGGTTGTTTATAAGGATGTCCAGTTCATGGGACAGGTTATCGCTGTTTTCGATGAAAAGCTGGGCCCACATCTCAGGATTGAGCCATGCTACGCGTGTCATGTCCTTATAGCTGCCGGCGGAAAAACCCTTGTGCGCCAGTGCGGTCGGGCTTTTGATATAGGCGTTTGACACGACGTGGGCAAGCTGGGAGGTAAAGGCGATTATCTCATCGTGCTGCTGTGCGGTGGTGACAGAGATGCTGCGGAAGCCCGCCGGTTCAAGCAGGGCCTTTACTCGGCTGAGCAGCACGATGTCGTTGAAGTCCGTTGGCACTATTACCATGGGCGCGCCCCTGAACATGTCGGCGCGGGCGTATTTGAAGCCCGAATACTGAGTACCGGCCATGGGATGCCCGCCAAGATATGTGAAGCCATGCCGCTGTGCGCACTTTATGCCCTCGTCCATGACCACACGCTTTGTCCCGCAGCAGTCGATGACGACCGGCTTTTCACCGATATATGGCCCCATATCGTTCATAAAGTCAATCGCGGCCTGGGGATAGACGCATATCAGGATCAGGTCGCATTCCGCGGCGGTGTCCTTGTCGAGCTCACCGTTTATCGCACCGCTGATGCCCGCAAAGGCGAGTATGGATCGGTCGGTGTCACAGGCGAGCACTCTGTGCCCGGCCTGCTGATACGCCTTGGCAAAAGAGCCGCCTATAAGGCCCAGGCCGACAATGCCGACGGTCATTTCGCTGCCTCCCTGACAGCCAGGACCTTCGCCGCGAGAGCATCATACTCCTCGGGCCGCAGCGACTGTGCGCCGTCGCACAGGGCGTGCAGGGGATCGTTGTGGACCTCGATGATAAGGCCGTCGGCACCGCAGGCAGCCGCGGCCAGAGCCATAGGAGGAACGAGGCGGGCGATGCCTGTCGCATGGCTGGGGTCGACTATGACCGGCAGGTGCGAAAGCTCGTGCAGCATGGGCACCGCCGCCAGATCCAGAGTGTTGCGGGTGTAATCATCAAATGTCCTGATGCCGCGCTCACAAAGGATGACGCGCTCATTTCCGCTTGCCATGATGTACTCTGCGCTCATGAGCAGCTCCTTTAGCGTATTGGCCAGGCCGCGCTTGAGGAGAATGGGCTTATCCGTGTGACCGAGTTCCTTGAGAAGGTCAAAGTTCTGCATGTTCCTAGCGCCGACCTGAAGCACATCGACGTCCTCGAACAGCGGCAGGTCCGCAGTGCTCATGATCTCGGTGACGATCGGCAGGCCTGTCTCGGCCCGGGCAATCTTGAGAAGCTCGATGCCTTTGCCCTTAAGTCCCTGGAAGTCATAGGGGGAGGTACGGGGTTTGAATGCGCCGCCGCGCAGCATATTGGCTCCGGAGGCCTTGACAGCTTTGGCCACACCGACGATCTGCTCCTCCGTCTCAACGGAGCAGGGGCCGGCGATCATGCAGAAGTTACCGCCGCCGATCTTGACGTCACCGACCTCGATAATCGTGTCATCGGGCTTAAATTTGCGGTTGCAGCATTTGAAGGTCTCGGATACGCGCTTGACCGAGTCGACGATGTCGAGACTCTCGATAAGCTCCATATCGACCTTGCTGGTATCGCCGATCAGGCCAAGAACAGTCTGGTATTCGCCGGTGGAGATATGCACGCCGAGGTCCATACCCTTGAGCCATTCGATAAGCTGGTTCTGTCTGTTTTGGTTTACGTTCGGTTTGAGTACTACGATCATTTTACTTACCTCCGATCAATAAGGGGGTGCGGCCCCTTAAAAACAAATATAAAAAAGCGGCACAGGCGTAACCTGTGCCGCTTTATAACGAACTTTTTGGAGCCCATTTATGCATCACAAATTACCCTTACCATGTTGTCACAGTAAAGTAAAAGTAATAAGTGCTGAAAAAGAAGCTCATCATTTTAGTGGAATACTCCCGAATCTGAATTAATTATTGTGGCGGCAGAACATATACTGCCTCCATGTATGCCAATTTTAATCACACGCCGGGGAATTTGTCAACAGTTTTTAAATGTTTACACGGATATTCATACATTGCGCCTAAGAATCAGGTCGCAGCCCGCGGGAAATATGGAATATTTACGAATATACGGCCTGCTTGCTGCGGCGCAGCCAGCGGACGGTATCGCGAACGGTGGCTTCCAGCGATCTGGGCTTATAACCGAGCTGTTTTTCCGCTTTCCGGTTTGAGAATAAACCGTTGCTCCTGAGCGTGTACAAAGCATAGCCAGTATAGAGCGGCCGAATCTTGCGAAGCTTTGCAAACGACTCTATAAACGGTGCAGCGACACGGGCACACCACATGGGGAGAACCGGCGGAAGGGCACAGCCGGAGGCAGTGCTGACATAGGACAGGAACTTTTCGATAGTGGCATAATGGCCGCTGAGGATATAGCAGTTGCCTTTTTTCCCGCGTTCAGCGGCAGCGATACATCCGTCCGCAACGTCGCGTACGTCGACAAAGTCATATCCGCCTCTGACACAGGCGGGAAGCTTACCGTCGAGAGTGTCCTGCACAAGCTGGATGAGATGGTTCTTTCCGGCGTCGTATGGGCCGACTATACCGGAGGGATGTACTATCACCGCGTCAAGCCCGTCTTCGGCCGCGTCAAGCACGGCCTGCGAGGCCCTTGCCTTTGATTTGGCGTAGTCCCCGATGACGCTGTCCGGCGAAAAAGACGATACCTCGCTTATCGTCTGACCCTGGGGCAGCTCGGGTATCGCGTGGACTGAGCTTACATACACGAAGCGCTTTATCGGGAAGCTGCGGCAGAGCTGTAAGAGGTTCTTGGTACCCTGAACATTGGTCTCATAAAGTTTTTGGGACGCCTTTCCCTGGATAGAGACGATACCAGCCGTGTGGATGACGACGGTATCCTCCTGCTGCGAATGCTCAAACAGCGGCAGCAGGGTATCCGGCTGGCATATGTTACCGGTAACGTACTCAATGTTTTCGGAGTGTACTTTTTCCTCCTCGCCCGGCAGGTGCAGAGCACTCACGGCGCAGTCGGCCCCGCTCAGTTTTTTCAGCAGGGTGCTGCCGAGATGCCCGCTCGCTCCCGTAATAATATATCTGATACTCATCAGGCAGTCACCTCCTTAATTTCAATTAAATTATATCACTAAAATATTCGCTGTTTGTTATTAAACTGTTAAAGTGTATTGCATAAATTGTTAAATTACAGGCCCTGTTTTTGTGCAAGACCCGGATTTCAACGCCGGACGGAAAAAACCGGGCCGGATTTCTGTGTCCGGCCCGGTCTGGGGTGCGTTGAATGTATTCAGGTCACTGCTCCAGACGCTCGTTGTACAGTCCCCTGGGGGTATAGGTGGTATGGAGCAGGTGGTGGGACAGGTGTCCGCAGGGCTCGCCAAGAAATTCGGCATAAAGAGCCATCAGGTCGGGATTTTCATGGCTCTTTCGCAGGGTCTTGGCCTCGTCCTCATCGTACAGCGCCTTCATGCGCTTCTCGCGATAGCCGTCCTCGCGATTGCGGGGCTGGCCGCCGCCGTTTATGCAGCCGCCGGGGCAACCCATGACTTCTATAAAATGATAGGGCGAGACTCCTGCTGCAACGTCCTTCATGAGTATATCTGCGCCGGCCAGGCTGGACGTGACGGCGATGCGCGCCGTGACACCCTCAAGGAAGAAATATTCTTCAAGCACATCATCAAAGGTGATAGCCGCCTCCTTGACCATGTCCAGGCCCACTATCGGAGCCACATGCAGCCCCTCGAAAGGCAGCTCGCGTCCGGTGACCAGTTCGTAGACCGTGCGCAGCGCGGCCTCCATAACTCCGCCGGTTACGCCAAATATATCTCCGGCGCCGGAACAGAGGCCAAGAGGATCGTCAAACTTCTCGTCGGGCAGGTTGACAAAATCGATGCCCGCTGCCTTTATCATCCGGGCCAGCTCCCGAGTCGTGAGCACGGCGTCGACGTCGCGGTGCCCGTCGACTTCCATCTCAGGCCGCTGTATCTCATACTTCTTTGCGGTACACGGCATGACGGAGATCATGTAGATTTTCTCGGGGTCTACACCGATCTTGTCGGCATAATAGGACTTGACCAGTGCGCCCATCATGGTGTGCGGGGCCTTACAGGTGGACAGATGGTCCAGCTCATCGGGAAATGCATGCTCGATATGCTTGATCCAGCCTGGCGAGCAGGAGGTCAGCATGGGCAAAACGGCCTGCCCTCCGGTCAGTGCGGCCTGAAGCCGCTGGAGAAGCTCCGTGCCCTCCTCGAGGATTGTAAGGTCCGCGGCAAAGTCGGTGTCGAATACGTGGTCGAATCCCATAGTGTGCAGTGCGGCAGCTATTTTGCCGGTACAGCGGGTGCCGGTCGGCATTCCAAACTCCTCACCGAGCGCGGCCCTGACGGCGGGCGCGACCTGGATAACGGTCACCTTATCAGCGTCCTCAAGCGCTTTCCATACGGGGTTGATGCCATCGGTCTCCGACAGGGCACCTGTGGGGCATACGGACACGCACTGGCCGCACATGGCGCAGGCCGTGCTGTTGAGCGGCAGACCCATGGCGGGGGATATCACGGTGTCAAAGCCGCGGTTCTGTGCGTTGATGGCACCCACATGCTGTATCTGGTTGCAGGCGGTGACACAGCGGCGGCAGAGGATGCACTTTGATGTGTCCCTGGTTATTGAGGGGGATATGTCGATGCGGGCAGGCCCCATCTCGCCGCTTATACGGGATTCGGTAACGCCCAGCTCCTCTCCAAGCGCCTGAAGCTCGCAGCTCCTGTTGCGGGAACAGGACAGGCAGTCCTTCGGATGGTTGGAGATGAGCAGCTCATACAGCACATTGCGCTTTGCGCGCACCGTCGGGCTGTTCGTATGTACGATCATACCCTCCTGCGCCTTTACCATGCAGGAGGCCTGGAGGTTTTTCATGCCCTCGACCTCGACGACGCACACGCGGCAGGTGCCGTACTGATGAACGTCTTTCAGGTAGCACAGGGAGGGGATATGGATACCGTTCTGCCGGGCCGCTTCCATGATAGTGGAGCCGTCCTGAGCCTGGCAGGGCTTTCCGTTGATAGTCAGATTCAGCATCTCGTTTACCTCCTGTCACAGTGCAGGCAGCGCAGGCACTCGGCCATGGCGTCCAGGTTGTGGTAGCCCTGAGCCACCTCATTGAAGTTATCCACTCGATCCTCTACATCGAGATGGCGGGTGGGGAAGCGTTCGTGCTCGGTAACGTCGCCGACCTGGATGACGGGAATGTCAATCCTCTCACCCTTGTTCAGCACGCCGGAACCGCCGAGATAACGGTCGATGCTAGCGGCAACCTTTTTGCCGTCGGCGATGGCGTTGATGACGACGCGGTTGCTGTGCGCGGTAGCGTCGCCGCCGGCGAACATTCCGGGCCTGTTTGTCTCGCCGGTGAAACGGTCGGCAAAGAATTTGACGTCGTTGCCGTCAGGCAGCAGCGAATTTGCATCAAGCACCTGGTTGATCGCAGATACAACGCCGTCGCAGGGCATCTCGAACTGGGAGTCGGGTATGGAGTGTACGCGCCGGCGGCCGTCCTTTCCAAAGTTGGTCCGTTCCATGCGCGCCAGGCGCACTCTTGTGACCCTGCCGTTTTCACCGAGGATCTCTACGGGTATGGACAGCTCAAGAAGCTGGATGCCCTCCTCAAGAGCTTCTGCGACTTCGTCAGCGCCCGCCGGCATCTCGTCGGCGGTACGGCGATAGACGACTGTGATCTCTTCTGCGCCGAGACGGCGGGCAGTACGCGCAACATCCATCGCGGTGGAGCCGCCTCCGACGACCACCAGACGGCGGGGAACGGAAAGGTCAATGCTCAGCCCGACACGGCGAAGGAAGGACAGGCTGCTCTCAACACCCTCAAGATCCTCGCCGGGAACATTCATGCTCATGGGTTTCTGAGTACCGATCGCCATATACACGGCGTCGCTGCGTTCCATGAGTTCGTTAACAGTCATCACGCAGCCCTCGCGGGAGCCGATACGGGAATTGGTATGTATCGTGACGCCGGCCTGTTCGATGGCAGAGATCTCCTTAGCCAGAACCTCCTTGGGCAGGCGGTATTGCGGGATGCCCCAGTAGAGCACGCCGCCGGCCACGGATTCCGCCTCATAGACGTCGACCTTATGTCCCAATTTTGCAAGATAGTAAGCGCAGGTGAGGCCGGAGGGCCCGGCACCCATGACGGAGACATGTTTTCCGGTGGACGGGTTGGGCTCGACAGGGGCGATCTCATATTCACCGCTGAGTACATGGTCGCCGACGAAACGCTTGATCGAGCATATTGCCACCGGTTCGTCGACCTGTCCGCGGCGGCAGTGCCGCTCGCAGGGATGGGTACAGACACGTCCGCACACGGCGGGGAAGGGGTTATCCTGACGGATGAGCCTGTATGCGTCTCCCAGACGGCCGGCCGCGACCAGGGAGAGATAGCCCGGGACGTTGACGCCGGCGGGGCAGGCGTTGCGGCACGGGGAAGTGTACAGGTCAGAGCAGACGCCCGCATCGCAGTGCTTGGCTTTGATATGGGTCTCATACTCATCGCGGAAGTAGCGTATCGTGGACAGTACCGGATTGGAGGCCGTCTGTCCCAGTCCGCACATAGCGGTCTGCTGAAGGGTGGAGGCCAGCTCCTCGAGCATTTCAATATCGCCCTCTTCGCCTTTGCCCTGGGTTATGCGCTCGAGTATCTCAAGCATCCTCTTGGTGCCGACACGGCAGGGCAGGCACTTGCCGCAGCTCTCATCCCTGATAAAGTCCATGAAATATCGGGCGGTATCGACCATGCAGGTGTCCTCATTCATGACGATAAGGCCGCCGGAACCCATGATGGCGCCCAGTGAGGACAGAGATTCGTAATCAACGGTTACGTTGAGGTGCTCGCGCGTAAGGCAGCCGCCGGAGGGACCGCCGGACTGTATCGCCTTGAAGTCCTTGCCGTCGACTATGCCGCCGCCTATCTTGTAGATGATGTCGCCGAGAACGGTACCCATGGGCACCTCAATGATGCCGGTGTTGACTATATCGCCGGCAAGGGCAAAGACCTTCGTGCCCTTGCTTTTTTCGGTGCCGATACCGGCGTACCAGTCCGCGCCGTTGAGTATTATGGGCGCGACGTTTGCCAGCGTCTCGACATTATTTATTATGGTCGGTTTTTCAAAAAGGCCGGCCTCAAAGGGATAGGGCGGTTTCTGCCGCGGCTCACCGCGCAGACCCTCGATGGAGGCCAGAAGCGCAGTCTCCTCGCCGCAGACGAATGCGCCCGCGCCGATGCGTATTTCAATATCGAAGTCGACTCCCGAGCCGAGGATGTTCCTGCCCAGCAGTCCGTACTGGCGCGCCTGGTCGATCGCGGCACCCAGACGTTCGACCGCCAGCGGGTACTCCGCGCGGAGATATATATAGCCTTTGTTTGCGCCGATGGCATAACCGCCGAGGAGCATGCCCTCGATGA
>CAZSRK010000025.1:31183-34791 GCA_964609305.1 uncultured Oscillospiraceae bacterium | reverse complement strand
TTGACTGCCGTCCCATCTACCCGGAAGTGTTCAACTTGTTATTGCAATTTGCGATAAAAAGATTTTGGAGTTTTTTTCATTATATATATAAAAAATCAAAGAAATAAGTAGCAAAATATAGTATACTGTGGTATACTGACTACATTATTTTGTGAAGGTGTGGTCATTATACTATGAAATGTCCGTTTTGCGGCTTTGCAGACAGCAAGGTGATCGACTCCCGGCCGGCAGACGACGGATCGACAATCCGCAGAAGGCGCGAATGCCTTGCCTGCCAGAAACGCTTCACCACATACGAGTTCATCGAGAGACTGCCTCTGGTCGTTATAAAGCGCGACGGCAGCCGTCAGGCTTTCGACAGGATGAAGGTGCTAAACGGCATGATACGCGCCTGCGAAAAACGCCCGGTTGCCGTGCAGGAGCTTGAGCGCATCGCCGACGATATCGAGCACGAGCTTCAGGGCGCGCTTGAGCGGGAGATCAGCACAACAGAGATCGGAGAAATGGTCATGGCACGGCTCAAGGATGTTGACGAGGTGTCGTACGTCCGCTTTGCCTCCGTTTACAGGTCATTCAAGGATATAAACACATTTATGGAGGAGCTGTCAAAACTGCTTGAGGACAAATAACGTTAGATTCCGGATATGCAAGCATATCCGGAATTTTTTATGCCTTTTATGAAAAAAGCGCGGGAGGCTGTTCTGGCAGCTCTCCGCGCTTTTTGTCCTGTATTACAGGCTCGCCGGGTCTTCCGACGCAATATCCATCTCCAAAAACTCACTGCGCTCCATCAGGGCGTTGAGCACCTCCAAAAGCGCGTTTCCACCGAGTTTTTCAGGCAGTCCGAGTTTTTTAAGAAACTCCCGGCGCCGCTGAGCTGAATTTTCCCCGCCGCTTAATCCCCTGGCATACAGATCGGCCTTTGTTATGCCATGTGTGCGGCCAGGCCGCTCTGTCCCACCCTCAAAGGTAGCGCCGCTGCGTCGCAGAGCCTCGATGAGCACCTCGGCATCCATGCCCTCAACACCCAGTGTGCCCTCCTTTGAAGGAGCGGTCTTTCGCCTCTCCTTCCCCGGGATGTCGGGGATATAGGCATGCTTGACGAGCTTCGGGTCCAGGGCCCCGCGCAGATAATTGCGTATCACGAAGCCCGCGCCATCCGGATCGGTCAGGATTATCAGCCCGCGCTTCTGCGCAAGCCGGCGCAGGAGCTCGAGCTTTTCGCTGTCTGAAAATATCCCGAATCCGGAGGTCTCTATTATGACCGCGTCGAATATCTGGCTGAGCGTGTTTTTGTCATACCTTCCTTCAACGACGATGGCCTCTCTGACTTTTATCATGCCGTCTCCCCTGCCGCTATGCGCATCACAAGCTCGCACAGAAGCGCGGCGTCGTCTCCGCCGGTTTTCATGCGATAATCCGTCTCGGCACAGAGTCTGACCGCATGGGCGAGCTGTTCCTGCGTAAAGCCTCTCGCGGAACTTAGCAGGCGTTCGGCGACAAAGTCGTAACGTATCCCGCAGACTTCAGAGACAAAGCCCCGGCCAAGCCCGGCATCGAGCGCAACGCGAGCCGCATAGAGATCGCGCATCTGCTTTCCCACGGCCGCCAGCGTCTTTACCGGCGGCTCATCCTTCATCTGCATCAGCTCGGCAAGTATGCCCACAGCGCCGTCATAATCGCGTTTTGACAGCTTTTCAGTCATCTCGAACACTCTGGCCTCAGGCAGATGGTGCGCCACGGCGTCGATGTCCCCGCGTGTGACCGTCTCCCCCTGCGCATAGCTTCCGATTTTTTCTATTTCGGGAATCAGCCGGTTCATAAGGCTGCCGCTTATGAACACAAGATGCTCCGCATCGGGTCGGGAGATGGCCTTGCCCATCGCGGCAAAGCGGCGCTGTATCCAGTTTACCAGCGCCGAGCCGCCCTGCGGCGTAAAGTTGATAGCCTCGCCATATTTTTTCACGGCTCTGAACACCGCACGCCTGCCGTCCGGCTCATACCCGACTGGCGGCAGCAAAACCAGGGTGCAGTACTCCGGCATGTCGGAGAGTATGCCTGTAAACGCGGCCGACTGCGCGTCGCGCAGCCTGTTTATCTCAAATCCGCGCACCTCGACAAGCGTTCGCTCAGCAAAGAATGGCAGCGCATTTACGGCTTCGCTAAGCTCAGTCATATCCAGCCCTTCACCGGCCAGCCTCCGGTAATTAAAGCTGTTTTCGCTGTCGACGCAAAGCCTCTTCAGCTCGCCGAAAAAAGCCTCTCTCAGGTAATCCTCCTCACCGTAGAGCAGGTATACCCGACCGGGTCCCTGCTCCCGCAGCCGCCGGCGCAGCGCGGAAAAATCCAGCTGCGCTCCCCTTGAACTTCTGGAATTATTATTTGCCATAGCTACTCCAAAATGAATACAATATCGCCGGAACTATCCGTGCGATAAATGTTTTGACAATAGGTTGCCAGCCGCGGTAGCGCCTCCGGCGACGGATGGCCGTAAGAGTTGCCCGCGCCCACTGATACCACCGCGCACTGCGGCATGAACACCGAAAGCATCGCTCCGCCCGAGGATGTATTTGAGCCGTGATGGCCCGCCACGAGCACTTCAAGTCCGTTGATATCATAGGATCCGGCGGCCTGCGTCTCCGTTTCCATTCCCACATCACCGGTCACAAGCATGTCAAATTCCCCGACACTCGCCAGATATAGCGCCCCGTTTTCATTCTCGCTGCCTGAACCGGGGAATACGCGCGCATCCACCGTCATGTCGCCACAGGTGAATACACAGCTATTTTCTATGTACACGACCTGCGTGTCCTGACGCTCGCAGCAGGCAAGGATCGCGTCGAGCTGTCCGTCTGAGTCGTCGGCATTCGCGGGAAGAGCAAGCATTTTCACATTCATGTATGAGAAAAGCTCTTCCACCCCGTTGCTGTGATCCCTGTGCAGGTGCGTAAGGCACAAAAGGTCGATATCCCTCTGCCCTTCCTGCGAGAGAAACTGCGCGCAGGCGATCCCCGCGTCGCTGCCGCCGAAAGTCGAGCCACAGTCGATGACCACAGCCGTGTCTCCTGAGCTGACGACTGTACACAGTCCCTGGCCCACATCCAAAACCGCACACTTGTCACGTCCGCCGCTCAGGCAGATGACGCAGCAAAGCGAGATGACGGAAAGGCAGACCGGCAGCACGGGGCGAAAGCCCTCCTTCCGCCTGAACGCATATGTCAAAATAAACATGGCGTATACGCACACGAGCCACCAGCCGGCGATGTTGCCGCGCGTGAACATGACGGCATACGGGAACCCGGCGACCGTCCGGACGACCCAGAAAACATATCTTGCCGGATATGACAGTATCCCAGCAAGCAATGCTCCCGCAGCGCCCCATACACAGCATACGAGCAATGCCACAATGGCAAGGCAGAAGATATACGACACTATCCACAATGTCATGAGATTTGTCAGTATCGAGTAAAGCGACACGCGCCCAAAGTGCAGCGCGATCAGTGGCGTGGTAAGCGCCAGCGCGCCCATTGAGCTGGAAAGACTGGAAGCGATAAAATCGCACAGCTTTTTTCACAGCTTTTTTCACAGCTTTTTTCACAGCTTTTTTC
>CAZSRK010000025.1:0-31083 GCA_964609305.1 uncultured Oscillospiraceae bacterium | reverse complement strand
AAATCGCACAGCTTTTTTCACAGCTTTTTTCACAGCTTTTTTCACAGCTTTTTTCCCGGCTTTTTCTCCGACAGCTTTTTGACAAATCCGAGTCCGGATATCGCGGAAAAACACCGCTTGCTTATCAATTCTATCCCCAAAATGGACGCAAAGCTAAGCTGTAGGGAAACGGAGGCGCAGGATGCGGGATTTGCGATAAGCAAAACGAGCAGCGCAAACCCAAGGCCCGTGATCGAGTCGTTCTCCCGCCGGCACAAGGGCGCAAGCAGTACCATTATCTGCATGATCGCAGCGCGCATAATCGAAGCGCCGGCGCCTGTCATCGCGGCAAATACGATTATGAGAGGTATGCCTATTATCGCGCATCGCCGCTGTCTTGCCAGTGAACAGACGCAGAAAGCTCAGGAAAAATGACAGGTGCATGCCCGATATCGCAACGACATGCAGCAATCCGGAGGCAACAGTCGCATTGTACAGTTCCCGGTCAGCGTTAAAGTCCTTCCGGTCGCCAAGCAGCAGGGCCTTAAAAAAATCCCTGGTATCCTCCGGAAAGTATTCGTCTATCTTCTCAGTGAGATAGTGCGCGATATATTTGGGAAAGTACTTCAGGCTCCTTCCCCGCTCGGTACTGACCTCGTCACTGACGAGATATGCACGCAGATATATGCCGCGGGAGACGTAGTCGTCGATCTGTTCGCCACGTCTTGTCGTGGCTGAGGCGAGCCTGAGCTGTGCGGTGAAACTGTCGCCGGGCGCGGTCTCGGGCAGGACGCCGTCATAATCATATATAACAGTCCGCACGCGCGGGATATCCCGGCCCTCAATCTGCGCATACAGCCGGGTATAGGATCCGAAATCCTCGCTGTATTCAACGGCTGTGACTTTTGCCGTCAGGGTCTGTCCATCGAGCATATCGCCCGGCTCAATAAAAAGCACATAGTGGCCCCAGCTCCAAAGAAAGCCCGCAGCGGCCGGCAGGCACAGCAGCAGCACCCTCCTGCGCGCATCGCCGCGCAGAAGCAGGCAGCCTGCCGCGATGATCGCAAGACACAGCGCAAAATACGGCCTGATACGGTATGGAATCAAATACTGCGCTGAGAATACCGCGGCGGAATATCCCAGCGAGACGATCGCAAGCTTACGCACGGCCCGGTTCGTCCGTCAGACCCAGAATGTAGTCCACGGATACGCCGTACAGCTCCGAGAGTTTTATAAGAGCCCAGACAGGTATTTCACGTATACCTTTTTCATAGCGGCTGTATACGTCCCTGTGCATGGTGAGATAATCGGATACATACCTGATTGTATAATCATTATCCTCTCTCAGTTGATTTATCCGAACAAACATCACTTTGCATCACCTATAAGAATACTACCGTTCAGCAGTATTTCTTTGGGGTGATACGCTCAATTGGTCGTATCGTTAGTTTAAAGCAAAGACGGAATCTTTTCCGTCCTTGCTTTCTTATCATACAAGTTTTTCGCCCATATCCTTTCCGCCGAGTATGTGGAAGTGCAGATGGGGCACGCTCTGTCCGCCGTCCTGTCCACAGTTGGAGATCACGCGGAAGCCGTCCGACAGTCCCTCCTGCCCGGCGATCTTGCCGATCACCTCAAGACAGCGGGACGCGGCGTGGATATTCTCCCCGTTTATCTCGGCGATAGAGCCGATGTGCATTTTGGGTATAACGAGGATATGCACCGGAGCCTGTGGGTTTGTGTCGCGAAAAGCCAGCACGGTATCGTCCTCATAGACTTTCGTCGAGGGTATCTCCCCGGCAACGATATTGCAGAAAAGGCAGTTTTCCATGATTACACCTCTCAAATTCCAAGTTTTCCGGCAACGAAGTCGTCGACCGCAGCCATGGCGTCGTCTATCTTGAGGATGTCAGTGCCGCCGCCCATGGCGCTGTCGGGCTTGCCGCCGCCTTTGCCGCCGCATATCGGGGCAATTGTCTTTATGATATCGCCGGCTTTTATGCCTTTGGCGACCGCGTCCTTGCCGCAGACGCACTGGAAGGTTATCTTTGAATCATTTACGGCAGCCATGACAGCCACGACGCCGGGCTCTTTGTCGCGCAGGAAGTCTCCGAACTGGCGCAGCCTGCCCGCGTCCACGTCGGTCAAGGTCACGGTTATGACCTTGAGCCCGCCGACCTCGCGCGCACCAAACAGGAACCGCTCGGCTTCGCCGTTGGCCTCGCGCGTCCTGTACTTTTCGACGAGCTGGCGTAGCTGTTTTCCCTCCGCGCTCATCTGATTTATCCTGGCATGCAGCTCCTCCGGCTTCGTCTTGAGCGCGGTTGCCGCCTCAAACAGCATTTTCTGCATGCTGTCAAATGTCTCGAGCGAGACAAAGCCGGTCATGGCCTCGATACGGCGCACGCCAGAGGCGACGGAAAACTCGCTGTTTATGTGGAAAACGCCGACCTTTGCGGTGTTGTCCAGATGTGTTCCGCCGCAGAACTCGACGGAATACCCGCTGCCCATGTCGACGACACGCACGATATCGCCGTATTTCTCGCCGAAAAGCGCGATGGCGCCGCGCTTTTTCGCCTCCTCGATGGGAAGCTGTTCGGTCACAATGTCATATCCCTCAAGAATGGCGGCGTTGACCATAGCCGAGACCTGCTCGATCTCCTCAGCAGTCATCGCGGAAAAATGCGTGAAATCGAAGCGCAGACGGTCAGGCTCGACGAGGGAGCCGGCCTGGTGGACGTGGTCGCCCAAGACGCTGCGCAGAGCCTTGTCGAGCAAATGGGTCGCGCTGTGCGCTCTTTTGATCGCGTTGCGCCGGACGGTATCTATCTCTGCGGTTACGACGTCTCCGAGCTTGAATATACCCTCGGTCATGGTACCGTAGTGCATATACTTGCCGCCTTTGTTCTTCTGCACATCCCTGACCTCAAACCGGCCGTTGGGGGTATAGAGCACGCCGTGGTCGGCGACCTGTCCACCCATCTCAGCATAAAACGGGGTCTTGTCCAGGACGATTATACCTTCGCCTATGGCGACGATCTCGTCGCGCAGCTGCTCCTCAGCAACGATGGCGACGACCTTGCCCTCGGCCTTTACATTCTCGTATCCGATAAACTCCGTTTCCGGAATCTCCTTGCCGAACTCTATACCGGACCAGCCGAGGTCACCGAGAGCCTCGCGGGCCTTGCGCGCACGGTCACGCTGCTCGTCCATGAGCTTGTGAAAGCCCTCTTCGTCGAGCCCAAGCCCCTCTTCACCGGCCATTTCGATGGTAAGGTCGATCGGAAAGCCGTAGGTGTCATAGAGTTTGAAAGCGTTTTGCGCTGAAAACACGGACTCTCCCTTTGCCTTGTGCTCGGAGAGCATGTCGGCATATATCCTCATACCGCCGTCGATGGTACGGGCAAAGCTCTCCTCCTCGGTGCGTATAACACGTGTTATATACTCCTGCTTTTCGACCAGATCGGGATATGCCTGCGCATTTTCATGTATAACGGTGTCGCAGACGCTGTAAAGGAAAGGCTCGTTGACGCCGAGCAGCTTTCCATGGCGCGCCGCGCGGCGCAGCAGGCGGCGCAGGACATAGCCGCGTCCTTCGTTGGAGGGCAGCACACCGTCGCCAATCATAAAGGTGGCGGAGCGGATATGGTCGGTTATGATGCGCAGCGAGACGTCCTTTTTATACGACTGCCCATAGTGCGCGCCGGTTATCTCGGACACCTTATGGGTTATGTTCATAACGGTATCGACGTCAAACAGGCTGTCCACGTTCTGACAGACGCAGGCGAGCCGCTCCAACCCCATACCGGTGTCGATATTTTTCTGGACAAGCTCCGTATAATTGCCGTTTCCGTCATTGTAAAACTGCGAAAAGACGTTGTTCCATACCTCAATATACCGGTCACAGTCACAACCTACCGTACAATCGGGCTTTCCGCAGCCATATTCGGGCCCGCGGTCATAATAGATCTCGGAACAGGGGCCGCAGGGGCCGGAGCCGTGCTCCCAGAAGTTGTCCTCCTTGCCAAAGCGGAAGATGCGCTCTGCCGGAATTCCGATGTCCTTGTTCCAAATCTCAAACGCCTCATCGTCGTCGAGATATATGGACGGATAAAGACGGTCAGGCTCAAGCCCGACCCAATCCGGGCTGGTCAGGAATTCCCAGGACCAGGCAAGAGATTCCTTTTTGAAATAATCGCCGAAGGAGAAGTTGCCAAGCATCTCAAAATAGGTCCCGTGTCGCGCGGTCTTGCCGATATTCTCTATGTCCCCCGTGCGGATGCACTTCTGACAAGTACAGATACGGTGGCATGGAGGCTCCTCCTCACCGGTAAAATAGGGCTTCATCGGAGTCATGCCGGCGTTTATCAGCAAGATGGATTTATCATTCTGCGGAACAAGCGAAAAGCTGGGCAGACGCAGATGCCCCTTTGTCTCAAAAAAACGCAGGAACATCTCCCGCAGTTCGTTGAGCCCGAATGCTTTATGTGCCATATTAGTCCCTCCAATAAAAAATGCGAAAATAAAAAGGCTCTCTCCCCCGCTGCACAGGGGCGAAAGCCAAAAACTCACGCGGTACCACCCTGATTTGCCCGAAATCCGGGCATCTCGGTCAGTCCTGTAACGGGAACGGCCCGTCCCGCTCGTCGCGGGCATGCTCGAAAGCGGCGCTCGCAGGCCGAAACCGGAAGGGCTTTCACCGCTGCCCCTCTCTCTGTCACGGACGGTAACTGCGATTAACTTTGTCAAAGCGTGTTTTTTCTAAAAATACGTTGATATTTTAACATATTATCTCCGCTTGTCAACAGAAAAATTCGGCTATTTCAGCGATTTTGGCTCGTTTGTCAGGCCAGCAATGTAATCGGGACTGACGTTATACAATTTCGCTAACCTTATCGCAAGCTCAAACGGGATCTCCCGAATAAAATATGATATAATACGAAATATCCCTCCGGAAAAACTGACTTATATGGTGAAGGGCCTTCATCAATTCGGGGAAAGGGGGACGCGTATGAAGGACTCTGAAATAATCGAGCTGTTCTGGACGCGGGATGAAAGCGCCATTGCCGAGACTGACAAAAAATATGGCGGGCTTTGCAGAAGCATCGCGCAAAATCTTTTGGACACGCCCGAGGATGCGGAGGAGTGCGTGAGCGACGCCTTTCTCGCCGCCTGGGAGCAGATACCTCCACAGAGGCCGGTCAGCTTTCGTGCCTGGCTTGGAAAGCTTGTGCGCAATATTTCCGTCAACCGCTGGCACAGCGGCCATGCGCGGAAGCGCTACGGCGGCCCACGGGCACTTCTCAGCGAACTTGATGAGTGCATTCCCTCCCCCGACAACGTCGAAAAGATAGTTGACGGCCTTGAGCTTACTGAGCTGCTGGAATCGTGGCTGCAATCGCTGTCCAAGGACGACCGCGCCCTGTTTATACGGCGCTACTGGTATGGTGAGACACTAAGCGAGCTTTCAAAGCTTTGGGGCACAACCCCGGAAAAGCTTGCGCAGCGCATGTTCCGGCTACGGCGTAAACTTAGAAGCCGGCTTGAAAAGGAGGGTATTTCAATATGAGCGAAAAGCTTTTTTGCAGCATGACCGATATCAAAGACGACTTGATCGAGGAGGCTCTCGATTATTCTCCACCGGCAAAAAAGCGAAATTCCTTACTGCGATTTGGTTCGATCGCCGCCTGCCTGTGCCTGATCGCCGCGGGGGCATTCATGCTCTGGAGGGAAGGTGGCCAGACGGACCCGGAGGAGGTGTCCGTTTCCACAGGAGAGGCAGGCGAGGAGACAATAAGCGCCGAATACTACTTCCGTGACTGCACGGAAGATGGAGAAAGCACGGCCGGAGAAAGTGTGGTCAGCATTGCACAGCCGCCATACGCCGAGTCGCGTTCCTTCTCCGATGAGCGTGAGCGGTATGAAATGCAGGGAATCATACCCTTACTGGATACGCATCCTGTTTTTACATGTATGGCCAACTATAACGACGGCAGCCTTTACAGCGTTGTTCTGACATGGGACCGGCGCGGCTCCATGGAGGAATACAGCACGCTTTCCATAATCGCTGCTTACGACAGGGTCGAGGATACCGACGACTGCGTCGTAATCATGGACGAGGACGGGAACGTCATCGAGCCGAATGTGACCGTCACCGAACGTGACGGTATACAGATCGTGGCCGAGGTCGGCCTGGACATGGAAAAATCGCTTACCTTTCAGAATGAGAGCGGCTGGTACAGGATAGTGGGCTCATGGAACGATGATTATGAATCGGTCGTTTCTCTGCTTGACTGGGTCTGGGACCATCCGCTGGATCTCTCCCTTTTTCCGATCGAAGCCGGAGACAACTATGAGCTGTTCGCATTTTCAGAATATCCGGACGCTTTCTCTGATGTCCTGCCGGATTTTACCTCTTTTGGCTATGAACTGCTGGAGGGTTGGGTCACTGTCAAAAATGGTGAACCCGTGAGATTTGAGGGGCACTACGCATCAGACGGAGGAACGGTCGAGAATGTGCACTGGTGTTATGATATTGAACCTGATGCATATGACCTTGAGCGCTGCATCGGCTCACTCGATGAGATGACGCAGCAGGCGATAAGCGATGAGCTTAGTGAAAACAGCAGTGTCTCTTTCCTCTGGGACGGCAACGCTGTGTGTATATATTCCGATGATGCTCAGGCAGTATGGCAGCTTATAGACTCGATAAAGTAAAACATCTCCCGCGGTATTGACCGCGGGAGATGTTTTTTGTTTTACACTTTTACGCTATTGCGTCTCCGGGACCGGCATCTCTCCGACAGTATTCGGCGTATAACTTTCGTCATATACGTCGAACTGGGCTCCAAAAATACTGTGTATATCCTCCAGCCCCTGCAGGAGAGCATCATACAGGGTAGTATTTATGACCCCAAGGTCATCCCCGCTTTCATAGGCGTTTATCGCTCCGTGCAGATCCCACAGCCTGTACCGCCATCCGGCGTCGTAAACGCCGTAGTCCTCCAGATCGACCATGAACATAGGCGCGTAGCCCACATTCTTGAGATAGGTATCTCCAGTGTCCAGATTTTTCTCTATGCTCAACGTGACAACGGCGGTGAGATTTGTGTATCTGTCGTTCTGACAGGATACGAAATTGCCGAGGCTGTAGCAGATGTATCCGGTCTTTTCATTTCCCTCGATATCTGTTACGGTGCGCACCTCCATCGGCTCAGGCACATGCGTATGTCCGCCGAGGATGATGTCGGCACCCTGCTGGAACAGGTAGTCCGCCAGCTCGTACTGATAATCCACGGGCTCGGTGTAATACTCATAGCCCCAGTGCATGAAAACGATGATGAGATCGGTATCCAGCGCGCGCGCCGCAGCCATATCCTGTTCGAGCAGGTCGTAGTTAATATCGCTCAGGTTGGTCAGATAGTCGTTGTAGAATATGTTCACGGCATACTCAAATCCGGTTACGGGGATGCCGTTTGTGCCATAGGTATACGCAAGAAAAGCGATGCTTATGCCGTTTATCTCCTTTACAACTATACCGTTGTTCTCGTCGCGCTCCTCCTGTGAGCGGTAGGTGCCCACATGGTCAAGCCCGTTTTCGTCCAGGACATCCAGCGTCGCGTTGAGCCCCGACTGATAGCTGTCCATACAGTGGTTCGAGGCTGTCGAGATCATATCAAAACCCAGGGTACTGAGGCTGGTCGCCCACTCCTTGGGGGATTTGAACATGGGATAACCAGCATAATCCGTGGTTTCGGGAAAGGTCGTTTCAAGGCAGCACACGGCGTAGTCGGCGGCGCTGACATAACCGGATGCTCCACCCATCAGCGTCGTATAGTCATATCCGCTGTCGGTCTGCGCCTCGGAATTGAGGCCGCTGTGCGCCACAATATCGCCGCAGTATGCCAGAGTCATGCTCGTTGTGTTCTCCGGAACTTCGACAGGCTCGTCAGATTCCTGGACCTGGTTTTCCTCAGCCAAGGGGTCCTCCGACGGCTCCCACTCCTCTGGCGGGTTGAGCTCCGCCTCAATAGCGGCCTGTTCCTGTCTGTAAAGATCATAATTGCCCCATACCACCAGTCCCAGCACAACGACAAGCGCGGCCAGGACCACGGAAAGTATTACTTTTAGGAATTTCATGGTCAAAACCTCACTCGGAAACCATCTCGCCTATGGTTCTCGCCAGGAAATCGAAGGCGTCGGTCTCATAGCTTTCAAGCGCGCCGCGGTCGGCAGCCAGCCGGATGCCCGGTTCATATCCGAGACTCGCCGCGACGGGTATTTCGGAGAACTTATCGCTCAGCGAGAGCTCATCGCAGGCAAAATTCTCTACAATTCCCATGACGGGAACACGCAGCATCTCGCACAGGTTCACAGCTCGCAGTCCGCTCTCTGCCGAGAGCTCGCCCGGGGTAATGACAAACAGACTGCAATCAAAGGGCATGGTGGTGTAATATTCCAACGGAATGTCGCCTGTGCCGCTTGGCATATCCACAAGCAGTACATCAAGCCCGTCGCCCCAGTCCGTTTCCTGGAAATAGTAGACAGCGATCTTGGCAAGATCCAGCCCCGGGTAAATAATCGGCTCCTTCGGGTCCTCGGCAACCAGCGCGTGGGACACGACGGGCACTCCCGCGGGGCTCTCCGCCGGAGCCATCACGTCGCTGTTGCCGATGACGGGCTCGTGCATATTTAGCATGAAAGGCAATCCGGAGCCCGAGATATCCGCATCCAGGATGGCAGGCCTCAGTCCCTGCCGGCGCAGTGCGTTTGCAAGCAGCACGCTGACCGTCGTTTTGCCGGTACCGCCCTTTCCGCTCATAACGGCGATGACGAGCCTGACGGGCTTTTTTACACGGCCTGCGCAGTCGGAACTGCAGGTCGAGCAGTCATGGGAGCAGGAGTTATACTCCTCAAGATAGGCGTTAGCCTCCTCGATTGTCATATTCTTAAATTTCTCAAGTTGTTCGTCCATATATATAAACACTCCCAGCCGATTTTAGAATACAACATATTGTAACACAATTTTTCAAAAAATAAAGTGCTATATTATAAAGAGTGTGTTAAAATGTCGCTGACATTGAAAATGGGTGCGAAATGTAATGGAAAAACTCGAGAAAAACAAGATATATACCGCGGCTGTCACAGGATATACCAGCCAGGGCATGGGTGTTTGCCGCATCGGCGGCCGCGCGGTCTTTGTGCCCGGAACGCTCTCGGGTGAGCAGTGCCGTGTGCGTATCCTGAAAGCGACCGCTTCCGCGGTCTATGGCAAGGCGGAGGAGATACTTCTGCCCTCCCCCGAGCGCAGGGTGCCCGATTGTCCGGTCTACGGCAAATGCGGCGGCTGTGCCCTGCTGCATATGAGCTATGATGAGGAGCTTCGACTGAAGCTTGTGCGCGTAAATGATGCGATCGAACGCATCGGCGGCCTAGATTTCCGCGTAGATGAGATAATACCGGCAAACGGCAGGACAGCCTACCGCAACAAGACGATCTATAACGTCGCTGACGGCCCTGTCTCCGGTTTTTTCCGCCGGCGTACACACGAGGTCGTCGCAGTTGACCGATGTGCAATACAGCCGGAATGCTCGGACCGCGCGGCTGCCGCCGTCCGGGAATGGATGCGCGCTGCCGGCGTTTCCGCATATGACGAAAAAACTGGACTTGGCTGCGTCCGGCATATCTTCACCCGGTATGGCTTTGCCACCGGCGAGCTTCAGATAACACTTGTCACGGCGCAGCCGCTGGGCAAAAATGAAAAAAGCCTCATTTGCTCCGTGTCCGCGGCCTGTCCGGAACTGGGAAGCCTTGTGCTCTGCCTGAACAAAACACGCGGCAACACCGTTCTTGCCGGCGAGCTGCGCACATTATGGGGATCGGACACAATAAGGGACCGGCTGTGCGGGCTGGAATTTGAGCTTTCCCCTTTCTCCTTTTATCAGGTAAACCCGGTACAGGCGGAAAAGCTGTATACCCGTGCGCTGGAGTATGCCTCCCCTGACGGTCTGGGCACCGTGCTTGATCTCTACTGCGGCGCTGGCACAATCAGTCTGTGCCTGGCCCGCGGTGCAAAACGTGTCATTGGCGCGGAAATAGTCCCGGAGGCAGTTGAAAATGCGCGTCAGAACGCGCTGAAAAACGGAATAACAAACGCCGAGTTCATCTGCGGCGACGCCGGGCAGGCCGCCGTGATGCTTCAGGCCCGCGGCATACGTCCGGAGGCCGTCGTCGTCGACCCTCCGCGTAAGGGCCTGTCCGCCGAGGTCATAGACGCCGCCGCGGCAATGCGTCCCGAGCGTATCGTATATGTCTCCTGCGACCCCGGCGCCCTCGCGCGGGACATGAGGCTCCTGGCCGAAAAGGGATATCTCCCGTCAAAAGGCACAGCGGTCGACATGTTCCCCGGCACAAACCATATTGAGTGCGTGATATTGATGGCAAAGGTACAGAACTGAATAGTAAAATAGCTTGAAATAAGGCGTTTCGGGAGTTGAAGATATGCCTTTGCTTTTCTCTTTTGAAGATTTATAAAGCTTTACTGATTTAAATAATCGAGGGTCGAGTTAACAGTATGATTTTGCAGTATGTTGCAGACTTAAGAAAGGCGTTAGGAGGAATATAACTTATGAAAGACATGATTGGATACTGTGGCCTTAATTGTGAAGAATGCGATGCATATATTGCCACTATTAATGATGACCAAACATTGCGTGAAAAAACTGCAAAGCTATGGGCAGAACTAAATAATGCTCCGATTTTTCCGGAACATATTAATTGTGAAGGATGTCGTAGCAATGGAGTTAAAACAGTATTTTGCGAGAATATGTGCGAAATCCGGATATGCGCATTGAAAAAAGATGTTTCCACCTGCGGGAATTGCCCGGAAATCGAAAAATGTCCGAAGATTGAAGCTTTTCTTTCAAATAATCAGGATGCGTTGAAAAATCTAAAGAGCTAAAAACGCTTAATTGATACAATGGAGGATATTGATGGACAGCAAGATAAATAAAGCCTGAAAATGGGACAGCAAGCGGACTCCACTGCCGGTAGAGTCACAGAACTTGAATTTATCAACCGACAGTTCGTGGTTTTTGCCCACCATATCGAATATCATACCTTCTGAAAGGAGGGCTCCCCAACGAATCAGGACAAAATAGGAGGCTTTATTGCTTCATGCAGAAAGGAAAAAGGATATACTCAGGCAGTCCTTGCGGAAAAGCTTGGTATCACAGACAGGGCCGTCTCAAAATGGGAGAATGGAAAAAGTCTGCCGGATGCGTCAATTATGCTTGAGCTTTGCGAACTTCTGAATATAAACGTCAATGAGCTCCTGACAGGGGAACGGTTGGAGGTAATGAACAGTTACAAAGACATGGCAGAGGAAAACCTAATGCAGCTTACTAGGCAGGAGGAACTCAATAACAAAAAACTATTGGCACTTGAAAATGTAATCGGATGTATTTCCTCAGTTTCTTTTTTACTTCTGATTTTTGCGGCGAGTTTTGCAGTCAATAATACCACGTGGAGAATCGCCATGATTCTGGCCTGTATGGTTATCTTTGTGGCGGGCATCGTTTGTGCCATAAAACTCGAGCATGACGCGGGATACTACGAATGCCCGGAATGCAAAAAACGCTATGTACCAACGATGAGAGCTGTCGTTATGGCTTCTCATTATGGACGCAGCAGGAAAATGAAATGTCCATATTGCAATAACAGAGGCTATCACAGGAAAGTTCTGACCAGGTGAATTTTCGCTTTGAAAAACTAGACCCCTGCATGCCGCCGGATGTGTACCGTGGCATGCAGGGGTCTTATTGTGTTTACTCTCCTTTATTCGGCTTACAGCTTTCCGTGCAGCTTTAGAAGCTCGATCAGGACTCTGTCACGAAAAGCGGCAATGTCCTGGGTAGTGTGTCCTATGCAGTCCGGCATATGCGCCTTTTCCTCGGCGATCCCTGCCTCCGCAACATCCGACCAATCCGGAGGTACGGTTACACGGTTCTCCAGATCCCGGAAGATGACCTCATTCATAGGGGCAAACCGAGCCATACCCTCGCGAATGCCGCCCGTGGTCCCCAGCTCTCCGATCATGATCTGGCCCACGGCGGCCCAGCGCAGGCCCGGGCCATAGGTCAACGCCTTGTCCGCATCCTCCACGGAGCAGACTCCCTCATGGACCAGGCTCATTACTTCGCGCAGCACCGCGTGGGAGATACGGTTGGCCACAAAGCCTGTTTTCTCCTTGTGCAACACAATAGGCTCCTTATCCAAGGAGCGATAAAACCGCACAGCCTGTTCAACGGTCTCCGGTGAGGTGCGTTCTCCTTTTGTGATCTCCACCAGCGGGATCAGGTGCGGTGGATTAAAAGGATGAGCGCCGATATAGCGCCCCGGTCGGGAAGACTGTGCAGCGATATCCGTGATCTTCAGGCCGGAGGTGGACGAAGCCACAATACATTCCTCAGGTGCGTACCTGTCAAAGAACCGGACGAACTCCTGCTTGGTTTCAAGCCGCTCCGGCCCGGATTCCTGAATGAATTGCGCATCGGTGACCGCGCTTACGGCATCCGTAGTAAAGCGGATATTTCCAACGATGAGTTCCACCTGATGCATCGGCAGACAGTCATGGCGCGCCAGATCCTCCAGATTGGCAGCAACCATATTTTTTGCATGGTTAAGCAAGTCCTCCGTCAGGTCATACACCGTGACCTCACAGCCCCTGAGCGCAAAGTTCGTAGCCCAGCTTGTTCCGATCACGCTGGAGGCATAACATGTGACTTTCATTAACATCCCACCTCTTTCTTGTGTTCTGGTCAGCGTCTCCGATTCGATTATATCTGGCGCGGCTAAAAAAGAAAAATTCTGTTTTGCACTGACAGTTATAATTATTTCTAATATCAAAGATAGATAAATTCACACAATCTACTTGACTGCAATAAATTATTGATTTATTTATTATTAAATATTATAACAAAGATGCATATAACTAATTTCTCTTTTCCTCCTGAAAAGCTTAAACTGGGCATATGAACAGAAAAATTATCAGCAGAAAACAACACGGCCGCCGTTGGCCCATCGATCAGAAACAGGAGGATGTCATATGCCGTTTGGAAAATTTGCAGTTGACTATGAAGAGCGCATCAACTTTGACCGGCTGCGCAGCTACCGCAAGGAGCGCACCCGCGCCGAGATGAAGAAAGCCGGAGTCGGCGCGATCCTTACCTTTGACCCGGATAACATCCGCTATATCACCGGTTTCTACGTCACTACCCCCATGCGCATGGTTGAGGGGCAGTGCGTGTTCTTCCCGGTCAACGGCGAGCCACATCTGGTCATCGCCGACCTGCCCGCGCGCCATATTCCCCGCATGCCCTGGATGGAGGGGCGCATCCATGCACTGTTGGGATTTTATAAGCCAACAGCTGTGGATTCCTATGACCCCGTCCTGAACAACTATGTGGACTGGGTAGGCGGACTGATGGCGGAATACGGCATCACAAACGAAAAGCTGGCACTGGACGGGACCGCTCTTCAAATGCTTTTCAGTGAGGCATTTCAGCGGAAAGGAATCCAGTGTATCCACGGCAAGCCCATCATGGATTGGGCACGGATGATAAAAAGTGAGGATGAAATCAATATCATGCACATCGCCTGTGCCAATGCCGAGAAGGCCCACGCAGCGGTGGCGGCCGCCATTCGTCCCGGGGTCAAGGAGTGCGATCTGGTTGCCGCCGGAATCGCCGCATTGTACGAGGAAGGCTGTGACCACACGGAAGATCTGGTCTGTATGTCAGGCCCAAATACCAACCCCTATGGTCTGACCTTCGGAGACCGGATGATACGCCCGGGGGACCTTGTCTACGTCGACGTGGACGGCGACGCATTTCTCGGATACCGGACATGCATATACCGCACATTCTGCTGCGGCAAGGCAACCCAGGAACAAAAGGATACCTATCAGGAATGCTACGATATGCTATACAGCGCCATCCGAAAGGTCAGCGCCGGCGTTACCGATCACGAGGTGATGGCGGATCCCCCTCTTACTGGGGCTATGACACCTGGGGCGAAGTCGCCCCGCTGGCCACCGGGCACGGCATCGGCCTGACGCTGCACGACCGTCCTTTCCTCTCCTGCGTGAACCGCGCTACCCCCGGTGTTAAACCCACCGCTCTGGAAGCGGGCATGGTCATCTGCCTGGAGACCTGGACCGGCAAAAAAGGAGGCAATCACGGCGTCCGTCTGGAGGAGATGGTACTCGTAAAGGAAAACGGATACGAGGTGCTCTCCAAATTCCCCGTCAAGGAGCTTATGGAGTGCTGGCTGCCTTATAATTGAGTCTTACGAAACTAATTATTATAGCCGGCTTTCGGCAGGTTCAGTGGCAATAACATCACTGTTTTTCATGTCCCTGCTCAATATGTCGAAAAACTGTTTCCAAAAGTGAAGGAACCATGCTCCTCAGGGGAGCTCGATGGGACGGCAGCCCGCCTCGAATCGGATCGAATGCCCTGCACGCCTTGCCCGGCAAGGCGTGCAGCGACCGCATCAAGGACTTTCACACTGCTGTGCAGTGTGAAAGTAACATCATTTTTCAGGCTGTCACGGTTTGCCGCTTTCGTCTAATGTATTCAAAAAGGCAGATATCGCCGGGTTTGCGTTCATACGGCTCCAACACGCGGCCAGCGTGAGTTTTGCTTCCTCGTAGCCGGTCAACGGCAGAGTTGCGAGGTAGGGGCTGGCATAGGTCGCCACCACTGAGCCGGGCAGGATTGCAACACCTGAGCCGGTCTCTACATTCATAAGGATAGAACCCACGCTGTGGTAAAAGCGGTACTGCGTGCGGATTCCCAGACTGTCACACAGAGAGACGATCGAGCTCATGCCCCGGGAGTCATTATCCATCAGCAGCATGGGCAGACGCTCGGCCAGTTTTAAAAAGGATGCCATATTTACCTCAGGCAGGAAAGCAGACGCACCCAGCAGCACCAGGGTATCCTCCCCAACGGTACGAAGTTCCAGCTCGGGCTGAAGCTTTTTGTTGGGCAGCAGCGTAAACCCCAGGTCTATCTTGCCGTCACTGAGTTCCTTCATGATCTGGCCGAGGGTATAACATGAGAGATATCCATGATAGGAGGGGTTCTGCTCGTGAAAGCGCAATAATGCCTGCGTCAGCCGGGTGCGCTCAAAAACCTCTTCATAGCCGATATTCAGATCGTGTTCCATTCCTACACCCGCCGCCACACGCTGTACCAGTGGGGCAATTTTATTAACCTGTTCCAGAATGGACCGAGCCTGCTGTACCAACGCGATACCCGCCGGCGTCAATTGCACCGATCGGCGGCTGCGTATGAACAGAGTGACACCCAGCTGCCGTTCCAGTTCCGCGATCTGTTGGCTAAGCAGTGGTTGGGATACATAGAGAAGCTGAGCGGCTTTGCTGAAATTGAGCTGTTCCGCAACAGAAAGAAAATATTGCAGTTGTTTTAGCTCCATACTTACCCCTATTCCTTTCCGTCCACGAAATGCAAGAGCTTTTCTGTATTATAGCATACAGAAATGGAAAGAAAAATACAAACTGGCGTTAGCGGACCGGCAAGTTGTAAAACTTGCGGCAGGAGAAGCTGCCTCTATAACATAAATGATTAAGGCGCTGAAATTGGCGCCTCTTATCATTTACAGTTACCGTTTTATCTTGTATAATAGCATTAAGAAAACTTCGTATATTCCCCCATGGCTTATACAGAGGATTGGTATCTCCTTGAAGACGTAATAGCCCCTAAGGAGCCAAAATATATTTAAGAAGTGTTATCCGATGAAAAAATGCAAAATCACAGTATTGAAAAGGGAATTCTATCCCGATCTGGCAAAGGAGTACATACCCTTTCCTGATTTCAAGCCGTGCGACATGATGAAAGAGGGCGACGTGTTCCTCACGTCCGGACCTTTTGGAAACGAGTGTCCGAAAAACTTCTGCGCCATGGCGTGGCAGGCCATATGCCTGCAGGCCACCACTCTCGCCGGCGGGGGGCTTGTTTTCGGGCACGACGCAGTCCACATCGCCTGCTGTAACGACGGCGTCCGGCCAGTGATTTTCAAGCTGGAGGCCTATGAGGACGACGAAGCCCCTGTTTTTTGATCAACGCTCATAACCAGCTCCCCGTTACCGGCGCGCCGGCAGCGGGGAGTTCTCTTGTCCTGATCTCATAAATGATACCAAAAGCGCCCCTTCTGCCGTCGGGTATTCTATACCGTTCGGCAAAAGGGGCGCCGCTTTCTATTTCATGTTTTCACTTACGCAACCTGCGTCAGGATAGGCCTGTCCAATCCTCGCCGTCTGCCGCCACGGTGTAGCCGTGTGCGTTAGTGGCCTCCATGATGTTGTAATAGGCCCAGTGGCTGCGTCCAAGGTCGCCAAACTGTACCAGATCGGCCTGGTGGCTGTCCACATAGCTCTCATCGGCGCTGCGGCCCAGCATACGGTTGACAATGGCGGTCACTTCTGCACGGGTGATGGTATCGTTGGGGCCAAAATACCCGTTGGGATAGCCGTTAATCCAGCCGTATTGGATGGCTCCCACCACATAATCATAGTACCAGGCTCCCTCGCTCACATCCGGGAAGATGTTCTCTCCGTCCAGTGTGCCGTTGGTAAAGCGCATGGCGATAGTGACGAACTCAGCGCGGGTGATGGAACGCTCGGGGTCAAACCGGTTGTTACCCACGCCGTCGATAATACTAAGGGAGGCCAGAGTGTTCACTGCTTCTGCGTACCAGGCGTCATCATCTACATCGTCAAAGGTAACGGTGATGGACACGTTCTTGTCCAGTAGCAGGTTGTAGAACATCTGGGCGGCCTCGGCGCGGGTCATGTTGTTATTCGGGCCGAAGCTGCCTCCGGGGTAACCCTCGAGGTACTGGATATGCTCCTTAGTAATGAGCCAGTCGGAAACGCCGGTGGAATCCGGGTCGTTATTCCGCGCAAAGGTGACATTGACAGTCACATTACTGGCGGGCATGGTAAAGGTATAACGCCCGTCTGACTGGACGTTGACGTCAATCTCCGTGTTGCCGGTATTGCGGGTCACGGTGACGGAAGCGACCTTATACCCCTCGTTGGGGGTAGCGGTGATCGTGATGGTCTGACCGCTGGGCGCCCTTGTGGCACTGGCCGTGGCTGAGCCGTTTTCCGTGTCTTCAACGGTCACGGTGTAATAGGATATGACAACTCCGCCGCCACCGCCGCCGGGTGTATCGTCAGGGTACTCAAAGTCACCGCCGCCGACATCGATATCCACAGCCAGGACGGGCACACCACAGCCCAGCGCCAGCACAAGGGCCAGCATAAGGGCCAGCATAAGGGCCAGACAGATTTTCAATCTGCGCATATAGCACGTCTCCTTTCTAAATTGTTTTTAAGCGAGGTGGGAGGAAATCTCCCCCCCACCTCATTGTCTCAGTCACTGCTGGAGGAAATTGAGGTAAAGGTGTACCCTTCTGCTGTCAGGGACAGCGTGCCGGACTTTCCGGCCAGGGAGGGATGGGAAGCGTAGTAGTAGGCGTACTGGCCGGCGTCCCAATCAGACTGCCAGGCGTCGTCTCCCTCAGTGATTTCAGTCATTGTCACACCTGTAAAATAAGTGGTGTTGCCGTCAGAGCTTTTAGCTGTCAGCGTCAGGTCCGTGATCCCGTTGGCCGGTGTGACCGAGCCGTCGATGTGGGTCAGCTGGATACGGACATAGGTCGACGTCGAGGTCTTGTTGAAGAAAGTGGCAAGGCCTGTCAGAGTCTCCCAGCCGGCCGTCAGCGTTACTGGCTCTTCGATGATAGTATTGAAGTCCCAGGTGGTTGTCCATTTTCCATCCTCAGCGAACCAGCCAACAAATTCATAGCCATCCAGTGTGGGATTAGTCTGCTCCGGGATAGCACTTCCCTTGGCAACCTGCACGGTATAGTAGTTGTCCGTGCCGTCGTTCAGGATGAAGGTCACAGTGACGGCCTCCGCCCACTTGGCATGGAGGGTCACGTCGCAGGTCACGGTGATGGGGAACTGTGCCTCGTTTTCATAGCTTGCGTCCAGATACCAGCCCTGGAATACATATCCTTCGAGAATCGGATCATTTTCCGGCTCTTGGATTGTATCACCATAGTAAACAGTTCCATCCGTAAACTCTTCTGCGTTCGTCACTGCTCCGCTGCCGGGGTGAAGATCGTAGGTCAACTGATAGCTAAGCTGCTCCCAGTGTGCATACAGGGTCGTATCTTCGGTGACCTGGTAGTCACTGAAATCCCACTGAGTGCCGTCGGCCTTGAACCAGCCAAGGAACTTATAGCCTTCTCGCTCAGGCTCCGGGACCGGGCTTACCGTGCCCAGATATACGATCTCCTGTGCCTCCCAGTCGGTACCGTCGGGATAGATACCCTCGTATCCATTGTGGAACTGTACCGTATAAGTGTTGATCGTCCACTTGGCATAGAGATTCAGGTTGTCGGTCACCGGCGTGTCGAAGTTATACTCCTGTGTGCATGCAGCGTCCGTGTACCAACCGCTGAAAGTGTAGCCGGTGCGTGCAGGCGCAGTCTCGGGCGCTTCCACTGTCTCGCCGGGTTTCACATACACGGCGGCAACCTCCAACGTGTCATCTGTGGACCCATTGTACATGAAGGCAACCTTGTACTCTACGGTAATGTCAATATTTACCTGAAGGGTGTTGTTTTCGCCCCAAGTCATCAGGCTGTTTTCCTCACCGTACTTGCCGGAGGTCAGAGTCTCCCCTGCCATATTGGTGATGGTGGTGTTATACCGGTCTGTCTGAGGATTGCCATACAGGTAAGATGCCTGATCTGCCGCCCAGACTATCAGCGCGTTGAAGTTGATGTCCGCACCGTAGTTACCGGTCAGGGTATAGCTGACATTATCAACAGGTTCACCATTGATGGACAGTGTCGCCTCAACGGTATAGCCTGCAAACTGGTAACTGGCATTGACAATGCCGTAGTCACCAAGAAGGGCGTCGGCAAGCATCTGCTCCGGGATCATAGTGGTGTACCAGAGGGTAAGGCTCCGGCCGTCATTGGCGTCGATTTGTATGTAGTCCCATCCGGACTTGTCCACGAAGGTGTAATATCTGCCTCCTTCAGTGTCATAGCTGAAGGTCTGGCTCCGGCTGGTATCATTGGCGTCCTTCAGGGTAATGGCAAGGCTGTCGGGGCCGATGGCGCCGCCGTCACTCTCTGTCATAGTGACATAGAGCACGGTGCGCAACGCGACGGCTTCCGTATTGGTCGCCACAACGTTCTCGCCCAGCCAGACATTGAAGGTTAGACTCAGCTCATTCTCAGGTATGGACGTCACTTTATATGTGGCGTAGTAGTGGCCGGGATTTTCCGCGTCCTCGGTCAGTCCCATTATCTCTTCCAGTGCGCCACCGGTATTGCCGGTGACTTCCAGCGTCAGGCTCTGATTAGGCGCGGCCTCGACGTACACGGTTATTTCATCGTCCACTACATAGAAGTCTTTCGGGTCAACAATACCAACCGTGATGTCGCCTAGGGTGACGTTCACCATTGCCTGGATGTAATGAGTCTCCCCGTTTTCAAGGGTAACGGTAATCAGCTCCGTGTAGCTGCCGGGTGTGAGGTTGATTTTAGGATTGATACTGAGCTCCGCCCAGTCATTATCCTCGTCTCTCTGCGCCCGGAAGTTTGTAGCACCAGAAATATCAGAGATGATGTTCCCGTACTGAACGTCTCGTATCTCTATTTCTGTACCAGGCGTGCCATAGGTAATGTTTCCGAAGTCCACTACCTGTGCCCAGACAGCGTAGAGATGAGTTTCTCCGCTTACGGGGATCGTTGCTGTGCCGACTTCATAGTCTATCTCCGTATTTGGCTCGTCCGACCAGCCAAGGAACACATAGCCCTGGCGGGTAAACAGGTCATATGCCGGAAGAGACAGAACGTATCCGTGAGTAACAGTTTCGGTATAGGTTGTGCTGTTGTACGAAGTATATCCCCCGTTGCCATGGAAAGTGACGGTGTATTCAGAGACCTCCCACTGTGCATAGAGGGTCAGGTTCCGCGGGCTGCTGATGGTTCGGCCATCAGACCAAAGGGTTCCACCCTCCTGCTTAGTGGACCATCCGGTGAAAGTATAGCCTTCGCGCTCGAACAGGTTTGCAATCAGCTTCTGCCCGGTCTGGTCAGCATAGAGGGTCTGAGTGTATTCGGTGTAACCCGGCACACCTTCAATCGTAGCCTCGCCGCCGTTACCGATGAAGGTCACGATGTAGGTGATTTCCGTCCACTGAGCAGTGAAGGTGTAAGAGCTAGAGTCAAAGTACCAGCCGGTGAAAGTGTAGTTGTTCCGCGTGGGCTCATCCAGGGTATAATCCGCCTGAATTGCTACCTCGGCAGACCCGTCATATATACCGCCGTTGGGGTCGATAGTGATAACTTCATTATAATAGAATTTCTGCTCACCGTCAGTGGGCTCATTCCCATCTCCAGCCCAGGCGTCATAGCTGACCGTATAGACAATGGGCTCCCAATTGGCATAGAGAGTCAGATCGCTTATGATGGTGCTGGTTGCGAAATCCCACTTATCGCCGCCACCGTCGGGCTGTGTATACCAGCCCTCCAGGGTATAGCCGTCCTTGCTGAAGGAGAAAGGCTCAGGAATGGTCTGACCGTAGGTATACGCGTTGGCCCGGGTGCGGCTTACATCGTCCGAGACAAAGGTTACGGAGTAGCGCTCCTGCTCCCATCCTGCGGTCAGGGTGCAGTCTTCGGCGATGGTAAGGGTCGTCGTCTCGCCGCCCTCATACACGAGGTTCTCGTCATCGTCGTACCAGCCTTTGAATTCATAGCCGGTCCGCTCGGCGACGGGGACAGTATATGATCCGTCATAGGTGATATGATATTGTACCGAGTTCTCACCATTGCTGTCCTTGATTACCCCTTCGCCTGCATCAAAGGTGATGTAATAGCTGTTGGGAGCCCATCCGGCCAGCAGGGTAAGATTGTACGGCTCTTTGTATTCTACTTCCGTTCCGGCCTCATACACGCTGAGCGTTGTTTCGTCCGTATAGAACCAGCCAGTGAAAGTATAGCCGTCTTTTTCAGGTGTTGGAATGTTCAGAGTTTCGCCGAAGTCAAGAACCGTGGTCTCCGCTGCGCCGCCGCCGACAATATTGCCGCCGTTGGCGTCAAAGACTACAGTGTACTCATTGGCATCCCACTGAGCATAGAGGGTCATGTTCCTGGGATTGCTGATGGCTTTCTCATCGGCAAACAGGCTTCCGCTGCCGTCCTCTTTCAAAGTCCAGCCGATGAAGGTGTAACCCTCGCGTTCGAACAGGTTGAGGATAAAGCTCTGACCCTTGGTGTCATAAATGGTCTGGGTGTATTCGGTGTACCCATCCAGCCCATCAATCGTGGCCTCGCCGCCGTTGCCAATATAGGTCACGGTGTAGGTGGTCTGTGTCCAGTGTGCATAGAGGGTGAAGGAATCAGAGATTGATGTACTATAATCGTAGATCGCTGCATCATCTGCAGGGCCCGTGTACCAGCCGGCGAAAGTATATCCGTCCATGCTGGGGACAGGGGTCTCTTCTTCGGTTATCTGGCCATCGCTGTAAGCCACCTCCAGGGTGGAAGACACGCCCTCTTCAAAGCTGCCGCCGTTGGGGTCAAAGGTCACGGTGTAGGTGATCTCCTTCCACTGGGCGGTGAAGGTGCAGCCGTCATCCTCAACGTACCAACCCATGAAGGTGTAGCCATCCCTTGTCTGATCGCTCAGCATCTTGTCTCCATCAATTTCCAATTCGCTCAGCGCGGTGCCATCATTGTAATCCAGATAGATGACGTCTCCATACTTGTATGTACGGGTCACGCCTTCGACGGGGTCATTGTCCATCCCGTTATAGGAGGTGTAAGTAACGGTTTGATCGTTGAGCTCCCATTTGGCGTACAGGGTCAGGTTGCCTGTAATGGTATCAGTTTCAAAATTCCACTGATCCGTGAGTTCCTCGTCTTTGAACCAGCCTACCAGGGTGTGGCCTTTGTATGCAGTCTCCTCAGTCTCAAAACTCTCGACATAGTCTATACGATCTCCGTAATGATAATCGACAGAGTATTCAAAATCCTCTCTCGATCCATCGTTGAACACATAGGTGACATGGTAGGTTTCGGCTGTATACTCAGCATAGATGGTAAGATAGATGGTAAGGTTTTCGTTAACAGGATTTGCGAAGTTTGCCTCTTGCTCGTAGCCGGAAATCATCCAAGTATAGCTTTAGCCGGGCTTTACAGGCACAGGAATCGATTCGGCAGGAATCGTGCTGCCCTTGGGGACGCTGATCTCAATTTCAGTTACCGGATTCTCATCCTCATCATAATAGAAGTATGCGCCATCGCCGGCCTGGAAGGTCACGGTGTGCGCGTTCTCTGCCCACACGGCATAGAGGGTGGTGGGCCCGGTGACAGTGTCCGTATCAAAGTCCCAGATGTCTTCAGCACTATTTGTTGCAGACCAGCCGATGAAAGTATAGCCCGTGCGGGTGGGTTCATTTATCGGCTCAGTTATGGTGCTGCCGTCTGTAACATCTGTCCGAGCAACAGGTACTATACCGCCATCATTACCGTTGCCGTCAAAGGTAACGGTGTAGGTCTGGGGATTCACGGTGACGGTGTAGGTACGGGTCGCCGCCTGATAATTATCTGTTGCAGAAATTGTGGCGGTGATAGTAGCAGTGCCAGCGCTGACGCCGGTCACAACGCCGGTATTCTCATCAACCGTCGCGACAGTCGTATCGCTGCTGGAATAGGTGACGGTTGCATTACCGCTCACACCTTCCAGTGCATTTGTCCCTGTACCATTGACAAGAACTTCAATGCTGGCAGACTCAAACCAAGGCCCCTGCTCGGTACTGGTGACAACGACGGTGACATTAAAGGCCGCGGCAAATTCACCGGTATCTTTATTGGTCAAAATCACGACTTCGTTGTAATCTCCACCAACGCTCAGCGTATCTTTCGATGCAATGGTAATATTACCGCTGCTAGTGTATGTAACATCGACATACGAGCCGGAGACAGCTCCAACCTGCTCGCCAACATTTTCAGTCACTTGAGTACTTTCGCCATAAACAGCGTTAATAGTGACGTCTTTTGCCCAGCGAGCCGTGAAAACATCCCCGCCATACTCATCGGTTGCGTAATCCCAGCCAAGGAATGTATGGCCGCTCTTATACACGTCGTTCAACGTATAATTACCATTTACTACTTCATCTTTATCCGCTCCATCTGTGCCGCGAATGTAAATGGTATCGCCAATAGATACGTCGACCGTGTTATTGGCTCCCTTCGCATCAAAGTCCTTAAAGGAGACATTAGCGCCATAACCCGTCCACTGGGCGGTATAGGTGACGGCTGAGTTAACTTCAACTCCAGTTCCTGCTTCTATGACTTCATTTGAGCTTTCCGCTGTCCATCCTTCAAAGGTGTAGTTGTTGCGTTCCGCGGGAGTTGGCAGAACTATCGTCGTGCCGGGAAGGACACTAATAGTCTCCGAACCACCGTTCCCGTCGTCCAGTGTTACAGCAACTGCGCCTCCTGATGCGGTAGTCGAAGCAAGCCAGCTGCCAGAATTTCCGCGCACTGCGACATACGCCGCATAAGCTGCATCATAATCGGCGCAATAGGTATATGTAAGAACCGTCATACACAGTATAGGGTGCAGAGGCATAGCTCGACACGTTTGTGGCAAATGTGCCGCCTATTACGTTGACGGATCCGTTACCATTCTCAAGTTTTGTTGCTGAGAAAGTGCCGCCGTAAATATTGGTGGTTCCGGTACCGTTAATGAATGCATTTCCATAAGAGCTTGTGGGAAATGTCCCTGCATTAATAGTAATGGCACCCATGTTATTGACAAAAAGATTCGTTCCTCCGGTGAAAGTGCCGCCATTGATGGTAAGGCTGGCGCCGTCCTGAACTTGGAAGAGACGAGCAGCACTGCTAGAAGTAATTCCGCCACCTCCAGTGGCATCAATGACTACATCAGCGCCTGCACTAATTACAATATTTGCTGTTGTAGTCAGGGTATATCCGTTCAGATCCAGAGTAAACGTTTTGCCGCTTACTGAAAGCGCACTGTTCCTGGATATGTTTGTCAGAAGTTTAATAGTTTCACCAGCCTGGATTGCCTGCAGAGCTTTATCCAAACCAGCAAACCCTGTAGTGGTGCCATCGCTGTGAACTATTTGCACTCTGTCGCCATCTGCCGCAAATACGCTTGTTGGCATCAAAGACGCGAGCATTAACACAGCCAGAAATATGGCTAACAATCGTTTCTTCATGTTGTTCCTCCTTCTTTGGTTGATGATCGATCAGCGGCCCGGGGCCGCAGTGCGTGGGGTATCGGGTACTTATGCGTGGGGCCGGTCCGCCGGTTCGTGCGGAAATAGAGCTTCGCACATGGATTCTATCATCAATCACCTCCCGATTTATGGCAGTATCAGGGGCGCAGCCTTTTCTGCGCAGATCCCTGCAATACCTGTAAGATAGGGCAGCTTCGCCAGGGGTCAGGGCACGAAAAAAGGGCTCACTCAACCCGCGGCATAGCCGCAGGTCGGGTGAGCCCCAAGTTCTATTTTCAGGCAACCGAAAAGAGCAAGCGTCAGGCTTGCTTGCCAGCTATAAAGCATATTGTCCGCCCGCATTAGCTGTCAACCCCAAAAATAAAAAATAGAAAATTTTGCGCACACACGTACATGTTAAGTATATCGCTTATTTTCGGGAGTGTCAACCTAATTTTGGCTGAATTTAATAGACTGCGTTTTACTTTATTTCGCTCATATCCGGGGGAATTCCCTCTTTTCAGCGCTGTGCTCAATCGTTATACCGTACTGCATAAAAAGCACGGAAACGAATTGACTTATTTTATTGCCTTTTGGCGCAGATAATCGGCCCGGCGCATTCACGCTCCGCACCACTGTCTAACAGCATTCTCTGCAGTGCTTACGCTGCCGCCGGGGATGGCCAGGCCCTTCTCCACCTTTGCACCCGGGCAAAGACGGCGGATATCGCTTTCGCTGTGTCCAAGTCCGCTTCCCTCATGGGTGCAAAACGGGCGGATCGTCTTGTCCGTAAAATCAAAATGCTCCAAAAACGTGAATACAGGCATGGGCATGGTCCCCCAGTAGTTGGGATAACCCAGATAAATCGTATCGTACTGCTCCAGGCTGTCCGGGTATCCCTTCAGCTCGGGACGGGCGTCCCGGCGCTGGTCGTCCTGAGCCTGGGAGATGCACTCGTTGTAGTCTTTCGAATACTGCAGAAGCGGCTCTATCTTAAACATATCCGCTCCCGTGATGCTTTGCAGCATTTCTGTTGCAATTTCCGTATTACCGACAGGCACTACGCGAAGCGTGCCGTTGAAATAGTTCTCATCCGCCCGGGAAAAATAAGCGATCAATGCTGCCATTGCTCTGTACCTTCCTGCTTGCGTCCAGATTTTTTCACAAGCTGTGCCTTACTTGCCCAGCCCGGTCAAAAACTCCACCGTCTCCGGGTCGTAATGCGAGAAAAACAGGCTCTCACCTGCATCCAGCGCCCGGATGGCCTCCATGTCCTCACTGGACAGGGTGAAATCAAAGACATCCATGTTCTGCTCCATCCGCTCAATATGTGTGGACTTCGGAATGACCACCACGTCCGACTGGATAAGAAAGCGCAGAGCCGTCTGAGCAACAGATTTACCGTATTTTGCGCCGATACTGGCAAGGACAGTGTTGGTAAAGAAATCATTGCGTCCCTCGGCAAACGGCCCCCAGCTCTCATGCTGCACACCGTACTTTTTCATGACCTCGTGGGCCCTGGCCTGCTGCTGGAACACATGGGTCTCCACCTGGTTGACCGCCGGGGTCACCTCCACAAACTGGCACAGGTCGATGAGACGGTCGGGGTAAAAGTTTGACACACCGATAGCGCGCACCTTTCCTGTTTTATATGCCTCCTCCATCGCGCGATAGGTACCGTAGTAGTCATTAAAAGGCTGATGGATAAGCAGCAGATCGATATAATCTGTTCTGAGCTTGCGCAGGGACTCGTCGATGGACGCACGGGCCTTCTCATACCCGGCGTTTGATATCCACACCTTGGTGGTCAGCAACAGTTCATCGCGGGGTACGCCGCTTTTGGCGACCGCGTTGCCCACGCCCTCCTCGTTGTTATATGCCTGAGCCGTGTCGATCGAGCGGTATCCCACGGAAATGGCGTCAGCGACGCAGCGCTCGCACTCGGCCGGGTCGACCTGGTACACGCCATAGCCCAGTATGGGCATCTCAACGCCGTTATTGAGTGTCACAAATTCCATCAAAAATACCTCCTTAAATTTTCGTATCTTAAATAGCTGTGACCGGACCGCCGCCTGCTGACGGAAGCCCTGATCTGTTGCCTTAATTGTATAGCACTGAACCTTGACATGGAAGAATCGATGTTGTAACATCGTATTAACCAAAACGCAATGCGGTTAAGGAGGAAAACGAAATTGTTCAACCAGCAATTGACCACTTTTGTCTGTGTCGCCGACTGCGGCAGCTTCAATAAAGCGGCAGACCGCCTGTACATCTCTCCTCCGTCTGTGATGAAGCAGATCAACGCTCTGGAAAGGCATCTGGACGTGAAGCTGTTTGACCGCAGTAATCAGGGCATCCGCCTGACAGCGGCGGGACGGGTCATATACCGGCACGCCAGATACCTTTTTGATTACTCCGCAAAAGCGATAGAGGAGGCCAGACAGCAGGAACACGCATCCGAGACCACTTTTTGCATTGGAAGCTCCCTGCTCAACCCCTGTAAACCCTTTATGGATCTCTGGTATCAGGTAAATCAGGCTTTCCCGGGATACAGGCTGCACATCGTCCCCTTTGATGATAACCACGAGGGTATTTTATCCGAGATCGCGGCTTTGGGAGAAAAATATGATTTTCTGGTAGCCGCCTGTGACTCCGCCGGATGGCTGGATCTGTGTAATTTTAAGAAGCTGGGGGATTATCGCATCTGCTGCGCTGTCGCCCGCGAGCACCCGCTGGCGGAAAAGGAGCTGCTGACCGTGGACGACCTGCATGGCCAGACACTGATGATGGTAAAACGGGGAGACTCCCACATCAATGACGCGCTCCGGGACGAGGTATCCCGCCACCCGGGGATACGAATAGAGGACACATCCCAGTTTTATGACATGGGGGTATTTAACCGCTGCGCCCAAACTCAAAATGTTATGTTAATCTTAGAGTGCTGGACAGACGTCCATCCCGGGCTTGTCACGCTGCCGGTCGCCTGGGATTACAGCATCCCGTACGGTGTACTGTACGCTAAAGACGCATCGGAAGATATTCTAAAGTTCCTGTCTTTATTAGAGCGATGAAAAGGCTGCAGCATAAAGAGGTGTTTTTATTATGATAAGGCGGTATGCAAATGCGGATACCGGCCATATAATGCGGATATGGCTCGAGACAAATATTGAAACCCACGATTTTATCCCGGAAGAATACTGGACTGACAATTACGAACCGGTAAAAGACATGCTCCCGCAAGCGGAAATATATGTGTATGAAGCCGACGGCTCCGGGCAGGCCGAGGGCTTTATCGGATTGACAGGCAGCTATATTGCCGGGTTATTTGTCAGTGCCGGCGCTCAATCAAAAGGCATAGGAACAAAGCTTCTGGAGCATGCCATGCAGCGCAGGGAAAGCCTGACACTGAGCGTGTACCGTAAAAATACGCGCGCTATTGACTTTTACCGGCGGCATGGCTTCGTTATACGATCTGAGAGCATCGACTCTGATACCGGTGAAGACGAATACACCATGGTCTGGAACCGGCAGAAAGAATTAGAGGATTGAAAAGGGACAGGTGGGAAAATGGTCATAAGAGAATATAAACCTTCGGACTGTCAGGAGATAACGGAGCTTTTCTACAACACCGTGCACACGGTAAACGCCCGGGACTATACGCAGCGGCAGCTTGACGCCTGGGCTCCGGGCGCGGCGGACTTGGAAAACTGGAACCGCTCCCTGCTCGGGCATTACAGCCTTGTGGCAGTTGAGAACGGCGTCATCGCCGGGTTCGGGGATATAGACGAGACGGGATATCTCGATCGTCTGTATGTCCACGCGGATTATCAGGGTCAGGGCATCGCATCGGCCATCTGCGACAGATTGGAAAGCTGGGTTACAGGCAACATCGTCGTACACGCCTCCATGACCGCAAGGGGATTTTTCGAAAAACGAGGATACAGGACCCTGTCGGAACAGCAGGTCGAGCGACGCGGAGTCCTGCTTACCAATTATATAATGGTAAGAACGGCCGCAGGCTGCGGTCAAAGCGCCTGCTGTCAGAGATAGATACAGTCGATATCCCCTTTCTGCCGACGCTTTCCGCGGCTCCTCTCCACTCGATGGCGGCGGACAGCTCCGTCTGTATAACGATCGAGTGCACCGCCGGCGGCATGAACTTCTGCGACAACCCATACGGCTGACCATGATAAAGCTGACCGACAGGCGCAAAGAGGGAGCCGGCCTTGCCATCTTCCCGCTCAGGACGGAAATGTAGCCGCTCTTAGAGTGAGTGAAAACCCAGTTCAGGGATTTTTCGGGCAAAATGCGTACTTTTTTCTCTATTATTGCTCCGTTTTGGGCAATAACCTTGAAAACCCGAGGGGTATGTGTTATAAAAACTTAAACGATCGTACGCTGTGAAGGGAGGGGATGTTTTTTGGAGCTGAATCTGTTGTCGGAGTTTGTACTTCTCGCGCGTTACCTCAATTATGGCAAGACTGCCCAGGAGCTTAACCTTACGCAGCCCACCCTAAGCCGGCATATCGTACAGATTGAGGAGGAGCTGGGCGTACAGCTTTTCCGCCGTGACAGGCAGTCCGTCTCTCTGACCGAAGCGGGCGCGCTTTTCCTTCCGGAAGCGACGGCGGTCATCGCCAGATACGACGCCGCGCGTCTGCGATTGCAGGAGTATAAGGACGGCATTGCCGGGAGCCTCACTCTGGGCTACCGCTGGATATATAACGGCGGAATATGGCCCGCGGTGCTCAACTGCTTTCGTGAGCAGTATCCGCTCATCTCCGTTCGGCTGATCTCATATCAGCATGCCGAATCCCTTCAGGACGCCGTGCGCGACGGTGTGCTGGACGCCGCGGTCACGCTGTGTACCGGAGATACGATCCCATCCGAGTTTCAGGGCGTCGTGCTGCGCTCTGTCCCGCTGGTCGCCGCCATGAAGGAGAGCAACTCCCTGGCCGGGCGCGCCGTTGTCACCCCGGTGGAACTGGCACGGGAGCGTCTGATTGTCCCGCAGACGAGAGGGGGCGCGGCGTTCCATACTCTGACCACCGCGCTGTTCCGGTCCTTTGGGCTCAGCCCCGTGATCTGTTACTCGGGAGACCGGCAGGAGGACGTATTGCTCCAGGTGCAGCTTGACGACCTGATTGCGCTGATACCCCAGTGTTATTACCCTGACACACCGATGCCCGGGCTTAAGTCGGCCCAGGTTGCCGGAACTACGGGGCTTTTCCATCTGACGGCGCTGGCCAGAGCGGACAGCCAGAACCCGGCCGTGCGCCTGTTCCTGAGCCTGTGTAAGGCGGAACTTAAGCAGGACAGACAGGCCTCGCGCTCGTCTCCAATTGAATAATATGCAGAAAGCCGTCCGGAAAAGGTTCCGGATGGCTTATTTAATTTATGTATCAGCAAAACAAAAAGCGAATTTCCATTTTTAATTTTGTTATGGTATTCTTTTGCTAATCTCTAATAATTATAGTGGAGACGTGAATTTTCAGGAAAACGAGGTGTTGAGGCATGTCTCAGAAAACAATGGAAAGCCAGTGCGCCTGTGCCTGCGGCGCGGAGAGCGAGGAGGCCCTGCAGGAGCGCATCCGCACTCTTGCCCGAGAATACCGGGGCAAAGAGGGCTCTTTGATCCAGGTTCTGCACATGGCGCAGACCATTTACGGCTATCTGCCCATCGAGGTGCAGAGGATCGTAGCCGACGAGCTGGGGCTTCCCCTGTCCGAAGTATCCGGCGTCGTTACGTTTTACTCCTTTTTTGCCACGCAGCCCAGGGGCAAACATACGATACGCGTATGTCTGGGCACTGCATGCTATGTGCGCGGCGGGAAAAAGATCGTGGAGCGGCTTCAGGAGCTGCTCGGTATCGGAGTAGGCGATACAACCCCGGACAGACAGTTCACTCTGGAGGTTGCCCGATGCATCGGTTCCTGCGGACTGGCGCCCGCCATGTCAATTGACGACACTGTGTATAAGCAGGTCAAACCTGAGCGGCTGGAAAATATTCTGGCCAGATATAACGAGAATGGAGGGGATGAAAAGTGAGCCGTATCAATTCTGCCGCCGATCTGAGCCGCATCAAGGCCGGATATATTGCCCGTCAGAGCAGATGCGCCTGGCAGGTGCTGGTCTGCGGCGGCGCCGGCTGCGTGTCCTCCCACTGCCAGGAGGTCCGCGAGGCGCTGGATCAGGCGCTGGCCGATCACGGCCTGACCGATTCCGTCAGCGTGGTCGTCACCGGCTGCATGGGCACCTGTGCCGCCGGTCCCGTCATGCTGATCGAGCCGGATGGGATTTTCTATACCTCCATGGATCATGAAAAGGTGCGCGAGGTTGTCGAACGCCACCTTATCGCCGGAGAAGTGGTCGAGGAATATACTTTCTGGGACAACCACCAGAAAAGGCGCGTACCGAAGCTGGACGATATAAGCTTCTTCAGGGAGCAGATACGTATCGCGCTGCGTAACTGCGGACGCATGGACTACTCCTCTCTGGAGGCCTACATATCCCGCGACGGCTATGCGGCCGCGGCAAAGGCCCTGCTCACCATGACGCCGGAGCAGGTCGTCGATGAAATGACCGCCTCCGGCCTGCGGGGCCGCGGCGGCGCAGGTTTTCCCACCGGCGTCAAATGGGCTGCCGGCCTGAAAGAGGCCGGCGATCAGAAATACATGGTCTGCAACGCCGACGAGGGCGACCCCGGGGCGTTCATGGATCGCTCCGTGCTTGAGGGCGC
>CAZSRK010000024.1:0-36601 GCA_964609305.1 uncultured Oscillospiraceae bacterium | reverse complement strand
TCCCCATCAGGGAAACGATCTCCGTCTCCTCCTCGCCGCTGCGCACACGCACTCCGGTAGCATCGCGCAGCCGCCATCGATACACACATCCGACGGCGGAGAGGACCACGCCGGCGGCAATATGGTGATCTTTGACATAGCTGTCTATCTGAGCATATAGGTCCTGTCCGCGCGTCAGGCGGAAGCAGTGATACATTATGTCAACCTCCTATCTCATACGCAGCGTATTCGTGCGAAAAATGATAGCCCAGCTTTTCCGCCAGCGCGGCGGATTGCCGGTTCTGCGCATCCCAGCTTGGATACAGCCCACGCCCCAGACATTCCAATATCAGCCGCGCGCAGCAGGCATAGGCCAGCCCACGCCTGCGGTGGGCTGTGTTTGTGTCAACCTGTATTTCGATTCCGCCGCGATATGCCGAATATGACGACGCGCCGGAGACGACAAGTCCGTCTTTCATCGCCACAACGCCAAGCCCGAGCTCTCGGTACTGCCCGTAGCTTTCAAAAAGCCGGACAAGATCGCGGCACCAGGGTGTTTCCCGGCAGGTACTGAAAATCCCGCGGTCGATCATATGCAGGCCGTATCCGTCCGGGACGGCGGCCAGACGCAGTTTTTCCCGGTCAAACACATCCCCGTCCTTTTTGAATGCATAGCGTGTCACGCGTCTTGACCCAGCGCAGCGCTCGTCTATCAGCTTCTCCCAGGGCGGGGACTGTGGGACGGCGATGACAAAGTTCCGTCCGGCCAGAAGCTCCGCCGCGGCCTCGGACGGCCGACCCGCGCAGAAGGCAAAGTCACCGATAAGCGCGACAGCGCTTTCCATCCTATCGTCCGCGTAAACATCGCCCATGACGCCCTCAAGGCAGGAGCGTATCATCGTCTCCTGCCAGCCTTCAAAAAGCGGCGCGGCTTCGCACGCACAATCAAGTTTTGAAAACATGGGACACCCCCTGCAACATGACAGCCGGCCTGTTCTCGCCCCGACACCGCTGCATACTATACGTCTGTCGCAAATATCAGGGTATTTCCTTATGTCTCGGATGGCTCGTGACGACCTCCCACGGGGTGCTCCAGCCGATGTCCTCCTCGTTCACATGGCGGCGGAACCTTCCGTTTGCTTCGGCTATGGCAAGGATATTGCTCATCATATCGTTGCTGCGCCGCTGTTCGTATTCAGGCGTGCCGGGCTGTGCCGGCGGCCTGAAGTCAAACTCCAGAGCGCCGGTCGGGCAGACGCCCTCGCAGAAAAGGCAAAGCTCACAATTCTGCGATCTGAAAACCGGCGGCGTCACGCTGCCGTCGATATTATCACACCAGCATGCCTCTACACAGCGCATGCAGCCGATGCACTTTTCCGCATTTATCCTGAGCGGGCTCTCAGCGCCGCCTTTCGGTCCCTCCACATTTTCTATCCCCTCAAGCTGAGAGACATAGTCCATTGTGGTCGGATATTTGAGTATGTAGGGTTCCTTCTCCCTCTCCTCAACATTTTCAGGTCTGTTCGCGCCTATCGGCTTTGGCGGTGCCTTGAACATAAACGGATGCCCTATGCCGTAGATGAGGTCGGACATCTCGGGCGTGAACAGCTCCGGTATTATTGCGGTGTTGCCGTTTGACACCTTTTTGCTGTGTTCGACCATCGCGGCTCCGAACGCCTCTGCCTCCGCAATATCGATCTCATCGGGATGGCCGTCCGTATACCACGGCTTTGCATGGCCGGGGACTTTCGCCTGCGCATACCAGTCGCGCCAGCCCAGAACAGTAAGTCCCTTGTCCTTGAGCGGCTGGACGCCTCTAATGACGGCTCTGCCGGGCGTTGCGCCGTGCGTGCAGAAGAAAAACGCGTGTTTTCCGGCCACGGCATCCGGAAGCTCCTTGATATGCCAGATGACGTTGGTTATGGGCGTGCTGCTCCACACACAGCTTCCGATGCCTATAAGGTCATAGTCGAGCCAGTCCTCCGGCGATACATGTCTCAGGCTTTTCAAATCGCATTGCCCGTTTTTTGAAACTATTCCTCTTGCGATGGCCTCCGCCATGGTCTTGGTGTTCCCGGTCTGGGAAAAATAGATTACCATACATTTCATGGAAATTCCCTCCCGAACAAATATTGGTTTTTTGGTTTGCGACAGGTCTACTCAGATTTATATTCAGCTCTTATATGATGGTTTTACCATTGCCTGCCGGCAGTGCGCAATGATTTTAGCCGGAGGCCGCCTGCGAATATCGAATAATCCTATGCGGCCTTCTGCTTTTCATATAAGCCGCATCAGCTCATGAGGGTCCTTCCTTTTCGGGGCTGCCGGCACCTGGTCCGGATAGCCGATGGCGATGAGCGCCGCAACCGTCTCATTTTCTGGAATCCCGACAACGCCGGCAACAAAATCCTCGTTAAACAGGCCGAGCATCACGCTGCCAATACCGTATTCCCAGGCAGCAAGGCAGAAAGTCTGCGCGGCGATACCCGCATCGAACATTTGCCATCTGTCACCCTTTGAAGTGGAAAAGCTGCCATCGCGCTCATACCCGCTTCTGCCGCTAACATATGACAGCACGACCAGCGCGGCACATCCGCCAATGGTCTGGCTGTTCGGCGCGAAGCCGAGCACGCCTTCGTTTGCAATTGTGCGTATTTTCTTCGCATCTCGTACAATATTGTACCGGCAGATTTGCGTGTTTTTCCATGAAGGGGCATAAGACGCAGCGGAGACGATCTGCCTTATCAGTGCATCATCGACCGTCTCATCTCTGAATCTTCTTATGCTTCTTCTGTTTTTTATACACTCGATGGTTTCCATATCCGTCTCCTTTTCGTTGTTTATCGTATTTATCCTTACCTGTGATTATACTCCATCCGGCGCGCACAATAAATACCCAATTTCATAATGGAGAACTAATCCGCGGCTGTCGCCGCCGGAGTGTAATCGCCGTATCCTGACTTATATCTGCCTCTTCTGAAAATTTTCTCATCTTTGAAACCATATGCTCACTTTTTCCAATATAATAGATGACGGCCGTTGAGAAAAACAATCTGGAGGTGATGCAGCCGATGAATGAAAAAGATGTGCTCAGGGCGCTTAAGCACGGGGACGAAACGGCGCTTGCGTATATTATTGACCAATACGCCGCGTATGTCAGCACGATTGTATTTAATATCATCGGCGCATCGATGACGGTGTCCGATGTAGAGGAAGTTTCCGCCGATGTCTTTCTGACCCTCTGGATGAACGCAGACAGGGTGCGGCCCGGAAAGGTGAAAGCCTATCTTAGCGGCATTGCCCGGAACAAGGCCAAAGAAAAAACCAGAAAAATGGGGCATGACCTGCCGTTGGAGGACGATATAATCATCCTGTCCGGCACGGACCCGCAGCACGAACTGGAAAGACGGGAGCAGGCGGGATTCATCCGGCGGGCCATACTTGAAATGGATCATCCCGACAGGGAAATCTTTCTGCGGCATTACTATTACTGTCAGACCGTGACCCGGATATCGGAGGAGACAGGGATACACATATCCACCGTGAAAACCAGGCTGAGGCGCGGCAGAGAAAAACTGAAAGATGTTTTACGCAAAGGAGGCTATGACGTTGAAAACCAGGATCTCTGACATGGCAGACTATATACAGGACGACACGGTAGAGCTCCATCTTATGCATATTGCCTCCGCTGAAAAAATCAAGGAGGCAGCTATGTTAAAGCTTCATACCGATACGAAAACGGACAGGCGGATACACAACGCACCCCGAGTATTACTTATCGCCGCAATCATTGCGGCGGCGCTGTCCATAAGCGCATTTGCGCTCTGGCATTTCGGTCTTAAAGATCTGAAAGGGCCAAACATACAGATAGATACGCAGGAGTACGCCACGCTCTCGCTAAACGGCATCATGGGCACACCGGAATACGAGGCTGCGCAGGAATGGGAGGGTCAAATAAACGCATGGTGGGTAAATGGAGAGAACATGATATACCCTGACAGTGCGGATCAGACACCGGATGCCTATTATCTTTGCCATGCGAACTCGCAGGAAGCAAAAGACACCTTGGACGCCATTCTGGAGAAATATGGGCTTCACATGCACGAAGGCTGGACTGAACCGCGCTCTGTGGAAGCTCTCTATGAGACAGCCGGGACAGAGGATTTCCTCCCTCCGGCCGGTAGTGGCGGGACATATCCGGTCAGCGGCATGTTCTACGATGACGGTACATTTACATTTAACTACGCTGCGGCTCTTCCGGACGGGACATCTGTGTGTACACAGCTCTATTGCCTAACGAAAGGCACCTTTACCCGTCTGGGCTATCTGCTCGGCAATGCGGATGATTTCCAGGAATGGACCTATACAGCTGCGGACGGGACGCAGGTCCTGCTGGCCATGAGCTCCGACAGATCCATTCTGGCAGCGGATCTGGACAACTGCTTTATCTTCGCAAATATCCTATCCGGCACGGATAACAGTGACAGCAGCAAGAGCTCTTTTGGTCTGCCCACCTTGGACCGGGATAATTTACAGTACCTTGCCGACAGTTTTGATTTCGCCGCGATGGACGCTCTGTCCAATAAATGACCACACATGCCGGCAATGCATTTTTACCTGGCAAATCTTAACATACTTCAATATGCACGGATCCGGAGCCTGCGCCTGTTGGCGCAGACTACGGATCTGCTTTTTTCAGTATCAGTCCCCGAAAAATCTCCTGCTGCGGCTCTTCCATCCTGAGCATAAAAAAAGACGTCGGAGCAAAGCAGACTTTGCTCCGACCTGGAGCGGGCGACGAGATTCGAACTCGCTACCTCCACCTTGGCAAGGTGGCGCTCTGCCAAATGAGCTACGCCCGCAAAACTTGATTTTTACAAATTACAGCCTAGTAATTATAACAAATTCGCCAAATTTGTCAATACAGTTTTGCAAAAACTTTCGGGGAGCAGCATTTTTCAACCGCTGCTCCCCTGTCTTTCAAACGGTATTTTCCAGTACGGAACGCGAGTCCTGAACGCTCTCCTGTTCGTCTCCGCACACAGGATAGAGCCCCGTATCCCACCAATACCGGTCAATGATCTCGGCATCTGTGCGCAGCATCACGCTCTCGCCCGCCAATATGCCTGAGACATCCACATGCCGGCTGACTCCGTCTATGGTCACGATATTCCAGAAGTGGGCCCGTGTGTTCAGCCTGCCCTCAACCACGACGCACTCGATGTCCTTGGCAATGCACAGCGACATAAACGCCATTGCAAGCCCCTCGCTGTCAGCCGCTCCATTGACGACAGCGCCATATGCCGTGGAATCGACGCTGCTTTCAACGGTAGTTTCATCCAGCAGAGTGCAGTGCCGCGCAAGAGCATCCGCCAGCGCGAGCGCCGTTTCCGGGCTGGCACGCCCTGTCACGGATACGGAAAGCTCCACCACACCTTCCCGAAGCTGGCTCTTCATCTCCCTGAGAGTGTCCGTGTCGCCGCCATAATCGATATATACCTCGATTATGCGCTCTATGCCGCTTTCCGGATATATTTCGGCCGTAACCTGCGGTTCTATCACCGTCATAAGCGGATTTTCAAAATAAACCCCGCTGACCAGCGCCTGTATATCCTCCTCGGACAGCCCGGTGGTGTTCATACTCACTGTCAGGACGGGTTCAAGATCGCTTATCGCATCATAGATGGCGTCCTCAAACTGCGTCATGGTGCTAAGCGCCTGTATCGAATCGACCTGCTCGCGTGTACGGCGGTAGTTTATGAATATCTCCGCCTCATAGTACGAGACGATGCGGTTTATATCATAGGACATGTAGTCCACGGCGTAGGCGCCCAGCGCCGTATCAGACTTGACCTCCCAGCAGGCCACGGCAATATCGTCGCTGACCGTGCCGTCATAATTGCTGAAGGTGAGCCGGCCGCTCTCCTCATGCCGCTGCACCATACCGCTTATCGCGCGCAGCAGCGAGTCATAGTTTCCGATCGAACCGGTCAGCTCCTCAACCTCCGACGTCATGTCCTCGGTATAGTCCTTCACAGAGTAGTATTCCGTTTTGAGTATGGAACAGCCGCCCTGCAATATGAGCACCGCCGCGGACACTGCCGCAAGGATCTTTCTGTTCAAGCGCCCAGCTCCCCGTCAATGATAACGACCTCGACCTTTTCCATATCCAGCATCGGTCCGTACAGTACCACGAGCCCGCGGCAGATCCGGCCCGGCGAGCGGCAGTCATAGCATTTGTCGCCCTTTACCGCACACGGTGTTTTGACGCCCAGGCGCTGGGCGTTCCTGGGCGCCGCGACATTGCGTGCTCGCCATATGGCCGAGTCAAGGTCGTCGGTAATTTTGTTAGTCCCAATGATTATGTAAACCGTTTTCTTGTCATACAGCGTACCGGCGACCCGGTTGCCGCGCCCGTCGATGTTGACTATCTCGCCGGATTGAGCCACGGCGTTGGCCGAACAGACATACACCCGGGACTCGGTTGCCGCCTTTATGATCTCCGGCGTTTTGTTAAACCAGTGCCAGCTTACGGAGTTGTCCTGCGTAAGCCTGTCGTACAGGCCGAGCTGTTCGAGCGTCATGCTTCCGCCCAGGCCGACGGTCGTGCCCTTTATCTGCCCGGCAAGGTAATCCACCGCCTCTCCGGGGTTTGAAAACCGACTCACGGCAAAGCCGCGTGAGCGGAGATTTTCCATCGTTTTTTCTACATCCATTGCACAGACCTCCTGTCTATTTATTGTCGCTGATGCTCAGGAACCCCTGTCCGAACACCTCTCTCGAATCGCTTATTATTACAAAGGCATTTTCGTCAAACTCCCTGATAATACTGCGCAGTTCGACGATCTGCTGATGTTTTATCACGCAGAGGATGACTTCCCGCTCCCGTCCGGAATATGCTCCCTCGCCGTGCAGGAGCGTGACGCCACGGCCCATACGTCCGGTTATGGCTCTGCGTATGTCCTCGTTGGCATCGGAAATGATATAGCATATTTTGCTGTTGACCGCACCATAGAGCACAAAGTCCACCACCTTTGAGGAGATGAACATCGCGATTATGGCAAACATCGAGCTGTCATATCTTCCGAATATTATCGTAAAGAGTACGATAACGGCGACGTCCAGCAGCAGTATTAGGGTTCCGAAGTTTATATCCTGACGCTTTGCCCGCACGAATTTTGCCACTATATCTATCCCGCCGGTTGTTCCGTTGGCAGAGTATATCAGTCCAAGTCCAAAACCTCGAATCAGTCCGCCGTAGACGGAGCCGAGCAGCGGATCCCGAGTTATGTCAACCTCAAGCAGAGCAAAGAGATCGAGCAGGACGGAGTTGAGAAGAGTGCCCAACAGCGATCGGAGCATGAAACTGAGCCCAAACCTCTTCCAGGAGACGGCGAAAAGAGGCAGGTTCACGACAATGACCAGCACGCCGATCGGCAGCCTCGTCAGAAAATTGATTATCATCGCGATACCCGTGACCCCGCCGACCGCGATGAAGTTAGGGTACAGGAAAAACTGGAACCCGGCCGCGTATAATGCGGAGCCGGCGATGATCCTTAAATACGCCAGAATGACCGCTGTGCGGTCCCGTATTATTGCCATATTGCCTCCAAAATCAAATCAGAGTCATCTGTTCCTCGCCTCTGTCCTCGTCCTTTAGAAGAGCGCCCGCGGCAGGGATGTTGCGCACGCGGTAGCGGCTGACATTCTTTATCTTTGTTTCGGACAGGGGCAGCGCCCGCTCGAGATGCCACTTGGGCTTGAGCGTCATGACGCCGACGCCCTGGGAAGTGCGGCTGGTTTTCGGCTGCATCAGCGTCGTGTTGAAAACAAGGGCTCTTCCCTCGCTCGAGAACACAGCGATCTCCGTATCCTCGTCAAGCGGCAAAATGCTTTTTACAGGACTCTTATCGGAATACGCGCCCGTCAGTCTGCGCCGGTTGGTCTTTGTAGAATATGCGGACATCTCAAGCCGCGCCGCCTTGCCGTTTTCGAAAAACAGCAAAAGCTGTTTTGAATAATCGCCGGGGTCGACAATGGCTATGACGTTTTCCCCCTCGTCCATGTTCAGGTGCGACGGCAGGAAAACGCCCAGGACGGAGGCTTTCATATCGTCAAAGTCGCTTATTTTGCATTTATACACCTGTTGCCTGTCTGTAAAAACCAGGATCTCGCCGAGATTATGCGCGGCAAAGCTTTGAGCAAGGTAGTCGTTTTCTTTGAACTTCTGCTCGGAGGCCATACGCAGTGACTGCGGCGTTATCTTCTTGAAATACCCGTCGTGGGACAAAAACAGCATGACATCGTAATCCTCGGCGCTGTCGTCCTCGGAATACTGCTCGATCTCGTCGATGTAGACGATGCTGGTCCTGCGAGGCGCGGAGTACTTCTTTATTATCTGCCTTAGTTCGTCGGTTATTACGCCTCTTATGCGGCGGCGGCTGCCAAGAAGATCCTCCAGATCGGCGATATCCTTTTCCAGCTCCTCCGTCTCGCTCGTGCGGCGGAGAATGTACCCACGGTTTATATTCCTCAGCTTTATCTCCGCGACGAACTCGGCCTGTACCTCGTCGATGCCGAAACCTATCATGAGGTTTGGCACGACCTCAGACTCCAGCTGTGTCTCACGTATGATCTTTATGGCCCTGTCTATATCCAGGAGTATCTTGCCCAGACCGCGCAGAAGATGCAGCTTTTCCTTTTTGCGCGACAGCTCGTGATATACGCGGCACCTGACGCTGTCCTCACGCCATGCTGTCCACTCCTCAAGTATCTCACGAACACCCATAACGCGTGGGTTGCCCGCGATGAGGATATTGAAATTGCACGAGAACGTATCCATGAGCGGAGTGGCCTTGAACAGCTTGGCCATAAGCTTGTCCGGATCGGTACCCCGCTTGAGGTCGATGGCAAGCTTAAGCCCGCCGAGGTCCGTTTCATCCCGCATGTCGGTTATCTCGCGCAGCTTGCCGGCCTTTATCAGCTCGGCAACCTTGTCAATTATGGCCTCGGTCGTAGTCGTGTAGGGTATCTCGTATATCTCGATAAGGTTCTGCTCCCTGACATACCGCCACTTTGCACGCACCTTGAATCCACCGCGCCCGGTGCGGTATATCTCCTGCATCTCGTTGATGTCATATATCAGCTCGCCACCGGTCGGGAAATCGGGCGCTATAAGCGTGGTCATTATATCGTGGTTTGGGTCGCGCAGCAGATCTATCGTCGTCTGGCAAACCTCTGCCAGGTTGAAGCCGCAGATCTGGCTGGCCATGCCGACGGCTATACCCGCGTTGGCTGACACCAGCACGTTCGGGAACACTGTCGGAAGGAGGCTGGGCTCCTTCATGGTGCCGTCGTAGTTGTCGATAAAATCGACTGTATCCTTGTCGATATCCCGGAAGATCTCCACGCTTATAGGGGCGAGCTTCGCCTCCGTATACCTGCTGGCGGCGTAGGCCATGTCGCGCGAGTAGACCTTGCCGAAGTTGCCCTTGCTGTCAATAAACGGGGTCAGCAGAGCCTCGTTGCCTTTTGACAGGCGCACCATCGTCTCATAGATCGCGCTGTCGCCATGTGGATTGAGCTTCATCGTCTGGCCGACTATGTTCGCGCTTTTCGTCCGCGGCCCCGTGAGCAGGTTCATCTTATACATAGTGTACAGCAGCTTGCGGTGCGATGGTTTGAAACCGTCTATCTCCGGTATCGCGCGTGAGACGATAACGCTCATGGCGTAAGGCATGTAGTTTTGCTCCAGCGTCTGGGTGATGGGCTGCTCGAGCACCTCCGCGTGCAGGCCGACGACGTTAGGATTATTTACTTTTGGCTTTTCGGTTTCGGTTTTCTTCTTTCGGGCCATATGTCAGACCTTACCTCTCCTCCTGCCTGACGGCGGTCATTTCTTGCTCTTTTTGGGCATCAGCTCTGCCGAGCATTTCGGGCACTTCGTCGTGTCCAGCAGCCTTCCGGTGATACGCTCGCCGCAGTTCGGGCAGACGAGAAATTTAAGCCGGAAATAGGCCCCGACAAATATCAATACTACGCCCGCTATTATTGAGATGGTCCTCTCCACCGTTTCCCCGGAAAAACCGAGCACGCCGGCTACCAATATCACGGCAGCCGCCGTATACAGAAAGCAGACGATATTCCTGGCTGTTTTAAATTTCATTGTGTGATCTCCTTTATATTTATGATATGTCCGCCAGGTCAAGGAACCTGTACCCGTTCTCCGCTATATGGTTCTTTCTGCCGGCCAGATCGTCGCCGAGCAGAAGGTCGAACATCTTTGCCGTCGGCTCAATATCCTCGGGCATGACCTTTATAAGACGGCGCGTCTCAGGATTCATCGTCGTAAGCCACATCATCTCCGGGTCGTTTTCACCAAGTCCCTTTGATCGGTTGATCGTGGCTTTTGCACCGTCGAGAGAACTGATTATCTCCGCCTTTTCCCTCTCGGAGTAGGCGAAATAGATCTTTCCCCTGCTCTCGATCTCATACAGAGGGGATTCGGCGATATATACATATCCCTCGTTTATCAGCGTTGGGACAAGCCGGTAGAGCATAGTCAATATCAGTGTGCGTATCTGGAACCCGTCCACATCGGCGTCGGTGCAGATGATGACGCGCTTCCATCGCAGATTCTCGATATTGAAGTTCGATATGTCTTTCCCCCTGCCTTTTTCGACCTCCACACCGCAGCCCAGTACCTTTATAAGATCCGTTATTATCTCGCTTTTGAAAATGCGGGAATAATCTGCCTTGAGGCAGTTGAGTATCTTGCCGCGCACAGGAATTATTCCCTGAAACTCCGCGTCCCTCGAGAGCTTGCAGGCGCCGAGCGCGGAATCCCCCTCAACGATATATATCTCGCGTCTGTCCACGTCGCGCGTGCGGCAGTCGACGAATTTCTGCACACGGTTGGAGATATCTATCGAGCCGGACAGCTTCTTCTTTATATTAAGCCGCGCCTTTTCCGCGGTTTCGCGGCTGCGCTTGTTTATAAGCACCTGGTCAGCTATACGGTCGGCCTCCTGCCGGTGTTCGATAAAATATATCTCAAGCTGGCCGCGCAGAAATTCCGTCATCGCCTCCTGTATGAATCGGTTGTTTATGGACTTTTTTGTTTGGTTCTCATATGAGGTCTGGGTCGAAAAACAGTTTGTGACAAGAACCAGGCAGTCGGCAATGTCCTGAAAGCTTATCTTGCTCTCATTCTTCTGGTATTTGTTTGTTTTTTTGATGTATGCATCAACCGCGGACACAAATGCGGACCTGACGGCCTTCTCCGGCGCGCCGCCATGCTCCAGCCAGCTGGAATTGTGGTAATACTCAATGCAGTTTACCTTGTTGGAAAAGCAAAAAGAGGCGGACATGCGCACCTTATACTCGGGCTTGTCCTCACGGTCGCGGCCGCGGCGCTCGGCCTCAATGAATATGGGAGCCGAGAGGGTCTCCTCCCCCGCTATCTCGGCCACATAGTCGAGTATACCGTTTTTATAGAAAAATTCCTCTGTCTCGAACCTGCCGCCGACCTGGTTGCGCAGGCGGAAGGTCACGCCCGCGTTAACGACAGCCTGGCGGCGCAGGGTCGACGTAAAATACTCCTTTGGGATATCGATATCCGTAAACACGTCAAGATCCGGCAGCCAGTGCGTCGTTGTGCCGGTCTTTTTGCGGTCGGCCGGCTCCTTCTTCATTTCGCCGACGATCTCTCCCTTTTCAAAATGCAGGGAGTATTTTGAGCTGTCGCGCCATACCGTAACGTCCATATACCGCGAGGCATACTGCGTCGCGCAGGCGCCCAGGCCGTTCAGGCCGAGAGAGTATTCATAGTTATCGCCCTCAAGATTATTATACTTTCCGCCGGCGTACAGCTCGCAGTACACAAGCTCCCAGTTATAGCGGCCCTCGGCCGCGTTCCAGTCGACGGGGCAGCCGCGTCCGTAGTCCTCGACCTCGATAGAGTGATCCTCATACCGCGTGACAGTTATTAAATCACCATGCCCCTCCCGGGCCTCATCGATGGAGTTGGACAAAATCTCAAAAACCGCATGCTCGCAGCCGTCGAGCCCGTCCGAGCCAAATATGACCCCCGGACGCTTTCGCACCCTGTCAGCGCCCTTGAGCTGTGATATGCTCTCGTTGCCGTAATCGCGCGTTGTTTTTTTTGCCATCAGTTCATTGCTCCCAAAATACTACATCTTGTACTTCTATCGCTTGGAAATTTATCTATTTAGTATACCCTATGGACCTTGAAAAATCAAGGCTTTTACTGTCCCCACCGGAGCTGTCAACACGGCGGAGCTGCGCGTCAAACGCAATCTTCTGTCTCATAACGCTTGGCGGACAGCCGGCAAATCTGTTAAAGTCCCGCTGCATTGTAACAAGGCTGCCGTATCCTGTGGAAACGCTTACCTCCGAGATTGAAAGGTCCGTGTGCTCGAGCAGGGATATGGCAAACTCTACACGTGCCCTGCGCATGTACTCCAGCGGCCCGCAGCCGAGGCTTCTCTTGAACCTCTGGGACAAAAGCGCCGGGCTGACTCCAAATTCCTCAGCGACCGCGTTAACAGACAGCCACGGGCTGCTTATGTTCGATTCGATATACTCGCAGATCTCCCTTACAGCCGCCTCTCCTAGAGGCCCGGACCTCTCGGCCGGTCCTGTGAACAGGCTGAGGCCTTCCGACCAGATATTGTGCAGCTCTGCCCAGTCCTCCGAGCGGTACAGGCTGCCAAGGAACTTCTCCATCTCGGTGTTATCAAGAACGCCTCGACCGCCGGCCCTGTCGGACAATGCGTTTGCCATTAGTGTAAGTCGTATTCGTAGATGTTCGCGCGTATGAGGCCATGTCAGAACCAATTGTCGGAGCGACTCCATGTACAGATTCCCGGCCGCGGCGCCGCGCGCCTTGAGCTGATCCCCTACGTTCTCGCTGAGTCTGGACAGCATTTCAAAATCCACATTCCGTTGTTTGTCCGGTGCCGGAGCAATCATTACTGGCCTGTCACGCAGAGGTCGCAGAAAGTCCACATCGTACCGCCACATGGCAAGCAGCTCTCCATAAACCTCGGGCATGCGGCCGCTTCCGAAAAACAGGCTGCTGATATATGAACGGAGCTTCACGTTATATTCCACTTCATATCTGTCTGCCAGTTCGCCAAACTGTTCGGCACAAAGGGACTGCAGTATTTCCCCGTCCTCGACCTCGTCGACGCTTCGTGCATGTGGAAAACACATCACAGCAGCTATCGCACCGGATATCTCACACAGATAGTTTATGCAGTGTGTGGACAGCATGGCATGTACGGACTTGCGCAGGTTCTCATAAAGCTCATCCATGCTGACAATGGCACAGTCGGCGGGGCTGAATCGGTCCGGTACGACCGCCGCGAGCATGAACGCGCCCTCTCCCAGTATACAGCCGTTTGCCTCCAGATGCAGGAACATCAGCTGTGTAGAATCCGAGTGCACTCCGCCTATCAGCCTTGCAAGATATTTTTCGACGACAGCGCGCCGCATATTCTCGTCTCCTGCGCGGAACATGTCAAGCGGAGGCCGCTTCGGAACATAATCTGAATTGCCTGACCCGATGTTATTCATGTCCTCTCTCCTTTCGAAAACTCAACACGATTTTTAACAGCATAGCTGAAATTACGGTCGCATTCCATATTTTTTTCTTTGAGTTTAACAGATTCGACATATGTCTTCAATATTTAACTTCATTTTTTGTAAAAAGCAACGAGCTCCTTCACTTTTTCTCTGCGGCTCATTTTTCACATCGGGACCCTGCCTTTTTTAAAAAACGGCCGATAAAGTGTTTATAGACACGAAAAAAAACGGTGCTAGAATTAGCATATATCCACAAAAAACATAAAGAATCCATGATGTTTTATATTCATTATGCGCTTTTATACAAAAGAGAGGAGTGTATTATTTGCAGAAAGAATATCCCAATCTATGCAGTCCATACAGCATTGGCAGATTTACATTTAAAAACAGGATGCTCGGCGCCCCAATGGGCCTCGGTTTCCGGGACACGGAAGGTTTTATGTCCGACCGCACGATCGCGCTATATGAAAAGATTGCCTCAGGGGGCACAGCACGTGTTTGCACGATCGACAATCCTGTGAACAGAGCATACGGCGGTTACGGCGGCGGCTTTCGGTATGACTTCTGCGACGAAACGCAGTCTCCTCAGTTCGTGCAGTCGATGAAGAGATACATAAGCTGTGTGCACAGGCACGGAGCACTGGCCTTTACCGAATTTACCCATATGGGCTCGATGGCCCTGCCCGAGCCGGGCTATGAACACATCATGGCAAAGGACAGGCTTGGAGTTGTCTCCCGCACACGACCTGACGGAATTGAAGTGCGTGGCATATACGGCGATATGATCGAGAAGGTCGCATCGGAATGGGCACACTGCGCCGGCGTGGCAAAAGACGTTGGATTTGACGGCTGTGTAATCCATGGTGGGCACGGATTCCTGTTTGGTGAGTTCCTCTCCGGCCTGACCAACTTGAGAACTGACGAATACGGCGGCAGCCTTGAAAACCGCGCGCGCTTCCCCCTGCTGGTGCTAAAGCGCATACGCGAGCGCGTGGGGACAAACTTTCTCATCGAACTGCGTCTGAGCGGCGAGGAGGGTATCCCAGGCGGAATCACCTGCGAAGAGACGGTCGAGTTTTGCAAAATGATCGACGCCATACCCGGGCTTGTCGATATACTGCACATCTCCGCCGGAATACATCACAATCCGAGATACAACGTTCGCGTCACGGCCGGGTTTTACTGCCCTGCCTTCTGCAATGCGGAGCTTGCAGCCGAAGTTCGGGCCAATGTAAGAAACTGCGCCGTTGGCGTCGTCGGTTCCATAAACAATCCGGACACCGCAGAAAGGCTTATTGCCGAGGGAAAAGCCGATTTCATATTCATGGCGAGGCAATTGCTCCTTGCGGACCCCTTTTTCCCGCGCAAAGTCATAGACGGACGGGACGAGCTGATACAGACCTGCCTTCGCTGCCACTCCTGCCGTCGTGACGATGGCTGCTGCGCCGTCAATCCCTTCACGCATACGGAATTTGCCTCCAGAGTCGAATATCTGCCCTCAAAGGTCATAGAGCCTAAAAAAGTCGTTGTCATCGGCGGCGGACCGGGCGGTCTCAGGGCCGCCTCGACCGCAGCGCAGCGTGGGCACAGCGTCGTGCTGTTTGAAAAGAGCCTCCGGCTCGGAGGGACTCTGACCTTCACGGATCATGAGAGCTATAAAAAGGATCTGAAACTTTACAGGGACAACCTGATTCGCCGTACGGAAGAACTCGGCGTCGACATACGACTGGGCGTTGAGGCGACACCGGAGCTGGTTTCCGCTCAGTCCCCCTACGCGGTTATCGCCGCGGTCGGTGCAACGCCCATAGTACCGGACATTGAGGGCACAGATCGGGAAAACGTCATGCAGGCGCTGGAGGTATTTGAACACCCTGAGAGAGTCACCGGCAGGGTCGTCGTCATCGGCGGCGGACTTGTCGGGACCGAACTTGCCATACACCTTGCCAGTGCAGGCCGCAGCGTCACAATCGTGGAGATGCGCGAGCTTATTGCGCCTGAGCTGAACACCGGCCTTGGCATTTCGCACGGCAACCCCGCCACACACATACTGCTGATGCTTGACGAACTGGGCGTCAGAATGGAAACTGGCTGCGTCTGCACAAGAATACTGCCCGCCGGCGTCGAGGCTCAGCGAGACGGGGTCAGCGAGCTGTTCGAAGCGGACACTGTCATACACTGCGTCGGAATGCGGCCCAGGTCCGATCTGGCAGAGAGCTTCCGCGGGTTGTCCCCGCTATTCTTCACCGTAGGAGACTGCCATCGCGTGGGAACGGTCAAGGAGGCCGGCCACGAGGGCTATTTCGCCGCGATGGATATATAAAAATTACGAAAGGAGAAAAGCAAAATGAAAAAGTATGTACGCCTGATCGCGTTTTTGTCGGCGTTCCTGCTTCTGGCCTCATCCATATGCGCCTGCAGCGCCAGAGAAGCGGAGCCTTCCACCGGTCCGGCACAAACCGACGTGCCCGGGGCGCCATCTTCCGCCCCGACGGATACTCCGGACGGCATTGACCCCACGGTAGAGCAGTGGGAATACGGCAGCGTCTCCCTGCCTATCTGCGAGGAACCTATAATCCTGTCCTACTGGATAAACGCAAACACCAGCGTTATGGGGCTTGTCACGGACTATGCTGACCTTCCGGGATATAAATACCTCGCGGAGCTGACCGGCATCGAGTTGGAATTTCAGTATTATGACCGGAACCAGAAGGAAACCCAGCTCAATCTTATGATAGCGGGCGGGGAACTTACCGACTTCATAACCGGCATCGGAAACACCTACTCCGGCGGGCTTGATAAGGCGCTCGAGGACGACATCATCGTCGACCTCACGCCGTACGCCGACACGCTAATGCAGAACTACGTCCGTGTGTGTCAGGGCGTGGAGGAGTATTCCCTGAACATGACAACGGATTCCGGCCGCATACTGCAGTTTTGCTGCTTCCAGTCGACAGATCGTCCTGTCGTTATGGGTCCAACTGTACGAGCGGACTGGCTTGACAGGATAGGCATGGCGCCGGAGGATATCGTAACATACGAGGATTATCACGAGATGCTCACCAGATTCAAAACCGAACTGGGCGCGGACGCCGCTGTGCTGATCGGAGCCTCCGGCGTACCCGACCACAACTATCTCGCAGCGGGGTACGACGTGACGGTGTACTCCGAGACGGACGAAGGCGGCACAGGCAGCGCTATGCCCTTCGTACAGATAGACGGTACCGTCAAATACAGCCCTCTGGAGAGCGGATATCTAGAATATCTCACGATGATGAACCAGTGGTACGCCGAGGGACTGGTATACACCGACTTTATGTCCCAGACCTTCCCGACGACCATGTTTGACCTTGTCTCCTCCGGCAGGACGGGTCTTTTCTATCCCTACTCGGTCATGTTTGAAATGGTCGAGAGCATGAACGATGACCCGGAGTTCGAGCTTGTCGGCATCATGGATGCGGTAAAGCACCCGGGCGACGTCAATCATCTGCGGCGTTCCAGCGACCTGTATGAGGGGGAAGGCACCTCTATCACAACAAACTGTGAATATCTGGAGGAGGCCATTTTATACTGCGACATGATGTACACGGCACAGGGAGATCTTATTTATAATTACGGTGTGGAGGACCTGTCATATGAGATGGCAGACGGAGAGCCCGTATATACCGAAGCCGTCACGGCCAACATGGACAACCTGTCAAGCGAGGACGCCATTGTATATTTCACCGCTGGCGTCTGCGGAGTTCAGTCAAACTCCAACCGCATGCAGATGTGGGCAGACCATGTCATCGACGCCGTGAACACCTGGGCAAGCTTCGACAACTCCTATTCTATTCCCTACGGTGTGAGCCTGACGGCAGAGGAGGCCGCACAGTTCAACGAAATCTATGCAGATATCGCAACCTATGTCTCTGAGAATACGCTGGCTTTCATTATTGGCGAAAAACCGCTGAGCGACTATGAGGAATTCACGGCGCAGATCGAGTCATCCGGCATAAGCCGCTGCGTCGAAATCTATCAGGCCGCGCTCGACCGCTATTACGCAAGACAGTCCTGAACATTATTTTTACAAAAAAAGACAAAAGCGGAGGCGACTTTCGAGTCGCCTCCGCCGCGTCGCAGCCATCCTTCACTTTTGTGAGGGCGTCTCTCCACTTGACACGTAGAGCTATCTGCGCTAACATATCCAATAACACCCTCGGGATATGCCTTTAGCGCCTCCGATCGGGACCATTCGCCAAACATGCCTGTTTAGGCATCGGCACCGGTCTTGGGCTTTTATCGCCCGTCCGATCGCTCTTTTCTGTGTCCGAGTCTATTATGCCCGGCAACAGGACCTGTATTCATGAAAAATTTTCCGATATGTGATTATACTCCGCAGTTTTGGAATACAATATATTCAAATGATAAAACGAACGGAGATCGCCATGTCTGAAAAACGGAAATTGCGCCGCGCAAGGGAAGCCGAGCTGAAAAAACAGCGGGACGCCATAACGGCTATCCGCACGGATCTTGAAAGCGCGTATATAAACTTTAACAGTGAAACCGATCCTGCGCTCACAGAGGCTTATATTTATGAGATAAGCGCGCTGCGCGCAAGGTATGACCACGCCTTTCAGGACTTAAAGCACATGTTCCGGTAATTGGAGAAAGCCTATGTTCATATTGATCCCACTTCTCGCGGCAGTTTCCGTACTGCTGTGGCTGTTTGTCAAAATTCTCAAGCGGCCCATTCAATGGGTCCTGAAGCTTCTGCTGAACACTCTGATCGGCTTTGTCGCGCTGTTTATTATTAACTGGCTCGGCGCATACGTCGGGCTGAGCCTCGGTGTAAACTGGCTCAACGCCGCCGTGGTCGGCGTGTTCGGCATCCCGGGAGTAGTGCTGTTGCTCCTTATAAAATACATACTGCTGTAAACAAAACGTCATGGCTGACAAAGTCATGGCGTTTTTTGTGTGCAGGCTGCCCAATTAAAAGTTTTTTCTGTCTCCGACGGCAATTGATTGACTTATTTCGGTCATTATGCTATGATTTTGATACGAAGCAGATATTTTTTAGGCATAATTACCATAATATGTTTTGAAAAGGAGATTGAGACTATGGCAGAATCCAAATGGCGCATCCCTCCTGAACCCGTTGCCGAGGACAAGATCACGCAGGTCCTAGAGGCCGACGTTGTCGTAATCGGCGCAGGACACGCCGGAACGGCAGCCACGCGCGCGGCCGTGGAGGCCGGCGCATCCGTAATCTGCATCGACAAGCAGAAGGATAAGCAGCAGCGGGTGCTCGGTTTTGAGATAGGTACCCTCAACTCTAAGCTCGGCTCGCGCGCTCCCGCGGTATACCCGAATATGACCCGCTTGATCTAGTAAGGGAATGGCAGCGCCGCACGCTCAACCGTTCCAACCCCGCGCTGATCATGCAGTTTGCAAAAAACTCCGGTGCGGCCCTGGACTGGTTCATTGAGCCAGTTGATCAGAAAATAATCGACAACGCATATTTCTTTATGAACCATCCTCCCAAGAATGCCAAGGCTGATATCAACGGCCAGGTCGGCTTCGTCGGCACCTGCATTTTCCGTAATGACGACCATCCTGAGCTGGAGCTCCCCGTCGCAGTCAAGCAGAACCAGGCTTATGCCATCAGCCTCGGGGCGCAGTTCTTCTGGCAGCAGGATGCACAGTATCTTACTATGGAAGACGGCCGCGTGACCGGCGTTATCGCCCGGGATACATCGGACAGGGATGTTGAGACTTACATACATTACAAAGCCAAAAACGGCGTACTCCTCGCGGCGGGAGATTTTGGCGCAAATGAGGAAATGGTCAGAGAGTTATGCGTCGAGGGTGCCGACCTCTGCGACCCCGAGGGCCGGATCCGCTCCAACACCTGGGACGGCCGCGGCATACAGATGGGCGTCTGGGCCGGCGGCAGATTGGAACCGCGTCCGCTCGCCGGTGGAGGTTCGATGGCCGGGCCTCCGGGCGTCCTCGGTTCCACCGCCGGCTGGCTGACCATGAACGCAAAGGGCAAACGTTTCGGTGACGAAGGCAATATTTTTGCCCGGATACAGGGCAATATGCAGCCCTACGGCAAATACGCCTGCGTCTGGGATGCCAACTGGAAGGAGCAGCTCGACCGCGAAGGACTCGACCACGGCGCGCTCGACCCGACAGGACCCGAACACTTCTACGGCGCGATTGTCAAGGCCCTGGCGGAGGCACCGGCAAAAGGCCCCGAGGGCGGGGATTTCAAGCCTCCCATCGGCGACTTCTCCATGAAGATATACGCGGCATACAATCTTGCGGACCTGGCCGACTATCTCGGTTATGAGGGCGAGGCAAAGGCCAATTTCATCGCCACGATAAAGCGGTATAATGAGATGTGCGTCACCGGCCGCGACGAGGAATTTGCAAAGGACCCCCACCTGATGCTCCCCATCGTGCAGCCCACGTTTTACGGCATGGTCAGCGAAAAACGCTATCCCGTCGGCGGCGGAGGATGGACCTGCGGCGGTCTGTGGACCAACGACGAACAGCAGGTCCTCAACGCAAAGCTTGAGCCCATACCCGGTCTGTTCGCCTCCGGCAACTGCTGCGGCAACCGCTTCGGTATGCAGTATGTATGCCCTATCGGCGGTGTGTCGATAGGTATCGCCCTGACACTCGGCCGCATCGTCGGCGACCATATGGCCAAACTCTGAGATAATTTTCTAACATATTACAAAGACATCGGACGTCAAATGGAGACGTCCGATGTCTTTCCTTTATTATGAAGCAATTTCAACAAATTAACTTTTAATTTTTTATATTTTTATAGCATTTTATATAAAAATACTTGCAATTTAGTTAATAGTTTGTTAATATATTAACATCAAAGCAGCACAAGGCTAAGCATTTAAAAAAGGAGGTAAAGCTATCATGACAAAACGCACTATCGCACTCATTATGGCGTTGGTTTTCGTTTTCGCACTGATTGCCGGATGCGGCTCTCAAAATGAAGATACTACACCGGCAGAGCAACCTTCTGCCGACGCCCCCGCTGATCCCGAAACTAATCCACCCGAGACGCAGGCCCCGACCCCTGAGACAGAGCCCTCTGAAGAGCCCGAATCCATCTACCCGGTAACGGAGGAAACCGTGACTATGGAGGTTTACTGGGGAGGGTTCGGCGACGTCATCAGCTATTTCCCGGACACCACCTACTGGTCCGGCATGACGGCCGGAAAGATGATCGAAGAAGTGACCAATATCCATATCGAATGGTCCCCGTTTGAGCGCGATCTCATGACGCAGACAATAAGCCTTATGCTAGCCGGCGGCGACTACTGCGATGCTTTCAACTGCGTTGACGTCGTGTTCCCAAGCGGCATGAACGACCTTGTCAGTGATGAGATAGCGATCGACCTGACCGAGCTTGTTCCCATATACGCGCCCGACTATTACCGCCTGCTCCAGGAAAATGAAACATTCAGGAAGGAAGCAACCTGCGATGACGGCAGTATAGTCTGCCTGTTCTCGAAAAACGCCGTTCTGCCCCGCTCCGGATTGCAGGTGCGTCAGGATCTCCTTGACCAGTTCGGGATGGAAGTGCCCTCCACATTTGACGAAATACACGATTATCTCACCCGTGCAAAAACGGAGCTTGGCTCTTCCACACCGTTTCTGACCACCAATTACCTGTGCGACGAGTATAATACCATGTCCGCCGCCTTTGGCGTTAACTGGTCCAGGACATCTCCACAGCTGTGCCTGCAGGTCGATGACGGTGGCAATGTCGTCGCCTCCGTCAATCAGCCCGGACTCAAGGATTACCTGCAGCTTCTCAACATCTGGCTCAATGAGGGCCTTATGTCCGACGCATTCATCAACATCTCAAACGAACGCTTCATAAACGACTATATTTACACTGATGACTGCGTCATGTTTGCAGGCGGACACAACAACTCCATGAGCGAGGGGTTCAAGGCACTGTGCAACACCCCGACTATCGAATTTGTTGCCGCTCCCGACCCCAAGATGAACGCTGACGACGACTTTACCAACAACTATGCACCCGCGATCGGCTCCATTTCCAACGGCTCGGGCATGCTCATCACCACTCAATGCGAATATCCCGAGGCAATGCTGAGCTGGCTCAACTACGGCTTCACTGAAGAGGGCCGGGATCTGTACTGTTTCGGTGTTGAGAACGAATTCTATTATGTCGATGAAAATGGCGAGAAACAGTATACGGAGATATACACAAACAACCCCGACGGTATCCCGCAGTTTATAATCGGCATGGTCTACAAGCCTGCCGGCATCTTTGAGGCCACGGAGGAATCGACCATGATGGGCCTGAACGAGAACCAGATCAACGCCTATGAGATCTGGAGCGCGAACCGCGACCCGAATGGGCCAAACCTTTTCCATGGCACGCTCACGGCCGATGAAAGCGCCGCGATCGCCGGCATTGAAAGCGACCTTATAACCTTCATAGATGAGAACACCGCACAGTTTGTCACAAACGCCAGGAGTTTTGATGAATGGGATGATTTTATTGAGCATGTAAACGGCATGGGACTTGATCAGGTACTTGAGCGGTATCAGGCGGCCTATGACAGGTACATAAGCAAATAACCCCTATCCTTCTTATGCAGAAGCGCCCCGGCTGCCGCCGGGGCGCTTCTGCGTCTGTTTTTTCTCCGTCACAGTCTCCTGTAATCGGTCCTTCTCATGCGCGAGGTATCCTCGTTTTCAATTATCTCGTCGAGCAGCGCGATGAGCTTTGGGCTGTCCTCGCATAATGTACCCTTGACAGGGACATAGTTCGAGGCATGGTTAGAGGTAAAGTGCAGGCCGTGCAGCGTTATGCCCTGTATCAGCAGCCGTGTTTCCAGCAACGACTCAAGCGCCGACTGCACGACGAATTTTCCCTGCTGTATATCCTCGTACATCTTTGTACCGGGCACGGGCATATATGTCATCGCGCTGAGATGCTGCGGCGCCATCTTGTTTATGATATCCGCGGTCATCGTCGCGTTTCTTATATAAGCGTCGCCCGCACCGGCAAGGCCTATCAGAATTATGTCCCAAAGGTCAAACCCCGCGTCCTTCAGAGCCAGGCCCGCTTCGAGCATCTGCTCGGCATTTACACCCTTGCCGCACTTGAGAAGCAAATCGCCGTCGCCCGTCTCAACACCAAGATAGGCCCTGTCGAGTCCGGCCTCGCGTATCTGCCTGAGCTCCTGCGGAGTCTTGCGCATCGTGCTGCGCGGCCCGGCATATGTCGTTATCCGGCGTATATGCGGAAATGTCTTTTTCAGCCTGTCGAGCACTGTCAGCAGATAGTCCAGCGGAAGGTCAATGGCGTCGCCGTCACACAGGAACACTGTTTCCGTGTCGCGGTAGACGTCTTTTGCCATCTCGATATCCTCCAGCACATCCTCCAGCGGACGCACATGATATACCTTGTCCTTGTACATCCCACAGAAAGTGCAGGCGTTATGGCTGCACCCGACGGTACACTGCAAAAGCAGGCTCTTCCACTCGCCGGGCGGACGATAGATCGTTCCCTCATATCTCATATTATGTCAACCTTCCTTCTATGATTGTCTTTCAATACTTTTAACATTCTTTTCAAACTTGCTGCGAGAACCCATGACCACATGACCGCAGCCAAGGCAGCGCAGCTTGAAATCCGCACCAGTGCGCAGCACCTGCCACCGGCGTTCACCGCAGGGATGCAGCTTTTTCATTATCAAAACGTCTCCAACTCTGATATCCATAACCTCATATTTTCCCTCTCTGTTGGAAATAATAGTTTTTACACAACGCTTACAGTGGAGGACACTTGTAACTGCAAGGTTCGAGGACCGCGACAGCGCGGATCTTGCCCTCATGCGGCTGCGCCGCAGCGGCGTGAGCTATGAATACGGCGGGCTGCTCACAAGCGGCGGCGAGCGTAAGGTTACCGCCCAGGTCTTCAGCCCGTACAGCCCAACGATGACGAACAGCCTTGGCTCCTCTGACTTTTTCTTCCCTCAGATAGGCAGCCGGGCCATATTTTCCCGCGAGGACAGTCTCCCAAAGGGAGATGTCATACTGAAAATCAGCGTATCCGGAGAAGATATCTCCCGCGCGCGATGTCCTGCGCTCCTGCGGCGGATACGGGATAGAAGTCATCTGAGCTTTTTTATTTCATCCCAATAACGTTTTGCAGCCTGTTCGGTTTTGTTGTCCCCGTAATTATAATATCGCGTGTCTTTCAGCTGATCGGGCAGATACTGCTGCTGCACCCAGTGATTGGGATAATTATGGGCGTATTTGTAGCCCTGTTCACGCTCAAATCCGGTGCCATCGGCGTGGACATTCTGAAGCTCGCGGGGTATGGGCCCCGTCTTTCCCGCGCGCACGTCGGCCAGCGCCGCGTCTATTGCGAGCACTCCGCTGTTGGACTTCGGTGCGGTACACAGAAGTATAACGGCGTCCGCCAGTGGCAGCCGTCCCTCTGGCAGGCCAAGCTGGAGCGCGGTATCAACGCAGGCCTTTACTATCGGGATGCAGGCAGGCCAGGCCAGACCTATATCCTCAGTGCAGGCGCACAGAATCCTGCGGCAGGCCGAGGGCAGATCCCCCGCTTCCAGAAGGCGCGCGAGGTAGTGCAGCGCGGCATCCGGGTCAGAGCCGCGTATGGACTTATGCAGGGCCGAGAGTATGTCGTAATGCCCATCTCCATCGCGGTCATACCGCATCGCGCTGCGCTGTGTCACGGTCTGAGCATCGGACAGCGTAAGCTTTATGCCGCCATCCACGCGCACCCCCGCGGAGAACATGAGTTCGACAGCGTTTATGGCCTTTCTGGCATCGCCGCCGCAGGCGGATGAGATATATTCAACCACGCCGCTCTCCGTTTTGGCGACTATCCCATCCCTGGCCTCTATAATAGATATTGCGCGCTCTACGGCGCGCTGTACATCCTGTGCAGACAACTGTTTGAACTCAAACACTGTGCTGCGGCTGAGGATGGCGTTGAACACATAAAAATACGGATTCTCGGTCGTGGACGCGATAAGCGTAATCTTCCCGTTTTCGATAAATTCCAGCAGCGACTGCTGCTGTTTCTTGTTGAAATACTGTATTTCATCAAGATAGAGCAGAACGCCGCCGGGGGCCATGAACGTGTCCAGTTCCGCTATTATGTTTTTGATATCGCTGATTCCTGCGGTCGTGGCATTGAGCCGGCGGAGCGTGCGGTTGGTGCGCTCGGCTATTATACGCGCAACCGTCGTTTTCCCGGTGCCTGACGGACCGTAGAAGATCAGGTTTGGGATGTTCCCGCTCTCAACAATGCGGCGAAGAAGTCCATCCTTGCCGAGGATGTGCTCCTGACCGACGACATCGTCAAGACTGCGCGGGCGTATCTCGTCCGCAAGCGGCCGATAACCGCTGTCAGTCATTTGTCAACTCTCCAGTCCCTGTCATTTCTATATCAATTATACCCGATAACCTTTTTTTCTTCAATACAAATTACTTGGTTTTGTCGACTCCATGTGCTACAATAGGACTCAAACCGACACTACGGAGGCGCTACTATGAGAACTCAACAGCAGATAGATGAGATTATATACGGTCTTGAGCAGGCATATCCCCTGGCAGAATGCGCTCTGGAATATGAAAAGGATTACGAGCTGCTGTTTTCGGTGCGACTGGCCGCACAGTGCACGGATGCGCGCGTGAATATGATAACCCCGGCCCTGTTCGAGCGGTATCCCACTCTTGAAAGCTTTGCCGAAGCCGACGTCGAGGAAGTCGGGCAATACATACACTCCTGCGGATTTTTCCGCTCCAAGGCGCGCGATATAGTACTTTGCGCGCAGGCGCTGCTGGAGCGCCATGGCGGCAAGGTACCCGGCACGATGGAGGAGCTTCTCGCTCTGCCAGGCGTCGGCCGCAAGACGGCAAACCTTATCCTCGGCGACATTTTCGGCCAGCCGGCCGTCGTCGTCGACACCCACTGCATACGGCTTTCAAACCGGCTAGGCCTTGTCGACGGGCTCAAGGACCCTGTTAAGATAGAGCGCGAGCTGCGAGGGCAGCTTCCGCCGGAGAAATCCTCCGACTTCTGCCATCGTCTGGTACTGCACGGGCGCGCTGTCTGCACGGCCAGAAATCCCAAATGTGCGGACTGCGCTATCCGCCACGTCTGCCAGACCTATTCCGGATGAGTCAGCTCGTCGAGAAGCTGCCTGTCTGTCATAAGCCTGAATCTGGGCAGCCCTCTGTCGAGGGCTGCCATTTCCATGCATTTTTCAAAAATGTCATAGTAATCGCCCTTTCTGACGCCCAGACGCCTTGCAAGCCCCGGGATTATCTCCTCATTGACCTGTCGTATAGTCGGTGATTCGTTCGATTGCGCAGCAATGGTATATGCCGTCGCAGAGACGAATTCATACGCCTCCGACTCACTCATTGTCTTTTCAAGATAATACTTGTCGCCAATATATCCGTACAGGGCCCTATGTGCGTCATAATATCCGAGGGTCATAAGTTCCTTTGCGTGCTCGCTTTCAAAATCCAGGACGCTGCCAAGCTCTTCGGTCGGCGCTATCGTTGTGATGTTCACATCCTCCGGGATCTTTACGCGCTTTTCGAAACCCACGCCGTATATGCGGAAAACGAGGATGTCCTTATATCCGCGTTTTATCAGGGAATTGATCGGTACGACATCCTGGACGCCTCCGTCCGAATACCTCTTACCACGTATCTTTTCATTTTTGAAAGCCGGGAAATACGCACTTGCAAGCAGCATCTCACTGATCTGTCCCTCTGGCAGCTCCCGTACGTCTATGTCAAGCTCCTTCATGTCAGACAGTGAAAGTGAAAATGTAACGATAAAAAACTCGACGTCGGAGCTGCGTATCGCCTCCTCGTCCGCGAGGCTGTCGATCCAGCTTCGAAGAGGAGTTACGTCGATACCGCCGGCACGTATAGTGCCGAGGACGTATTTGGCAAGCGACTTTATCTCTCCAAATTTCAGCTTTCTGTCAAAAAAGCCCTTCATCAGCTCATCGTCGACGGACATGATCTTCGAATAGCGGATATTTTCCCACACATCTTCGGCAAGGGCAAGATTTCGCATAGTCATAAACGCTCCGTTGAGCGCACCGACCGATGATCCGGACACGGCATTATACTTGATCCCTGCCTCTTCCAGCGCACGCCAGACACCGACCTGATATGCACCTCTGGCGCCGCCTCCCTCAAGCGCGATAGCATAAGTCTTGTTGCTGTCAAGCAGTAGCTTTGGTCTGTCAGCCATATATCCCTCTCCCATATTACATAGTACATATTATTTATATTAACGAGGTCTGTTTTCCCCAGATTGATTTTACCACGACGCTATGACAAATCACAGATTTTTATGTGAAGTTTCTGTAAACATATGCGCTGCGTCTATTGACACCGGGCAGATAATAGCTAAACTAATCATGTAGTAAAAAAGTAATTGATTAGCTGCATGCTAAACTGAAAGGACAGACGGCCACATGCTGAAACTGACAAACATCCATAAATCCTATCAGGCCGGAGATACAACCATTGAGGCCCTGAGAGGCATAGACCTAGCATTCAGAGAGAGCGAATTTGTCGCTGTGCTCGGCCCCTCGGGCTGCGGAAAGACAACGCTGCTAAATATAATAGGCGGACTCGATCAGTACACCAGCGGCGACCTTGTTATAAACGGACGCAGCACAAAGGGCTTTAAGGACAGCGACTGGGACGCATACCGCAATCACTCCATCGGCTTTGTCTTTCAGTCCTATAATCTCATCCCACATCAGAGCGTGCTGTCCAATGTCGAGCTTGCCCTGACCCTCTCGGGTGTGTCCAAGTCAGAAAGGCGCGAACGGGCAAAAAAGGTACTTGAACAGGTGGGCCTTGGCGACCAGATATATAAAAAGCCAAATCAGCTCTCAGGCGGCCAGATGCAGCGCGTCGCTATTGCCCGCGCGCTGATAAACGACCCCGATATCCTTCTGGCCGACGAGCCGACGGGCGCGCTCGACAGCGAGACGAGCGTTCAGGTCATGGATATCCTGCGCGATATCTCAAAGGATAAGCTCATCATCATGGTCACTCACAATCCTGACCTGGCCGAAAAATACTCAACTCGCATCATCCGTCTTCTGGACGGCCGCGTCACGGGAGATTCCATGCCGTATGACGGACAGGAACCGGCGCCTGTTCCCGTAAAGCAGGAAAAGAAGCGGCGCCATCCCTCGATGTCGTTTTTAACGGCGCTGAGCCTGTCGCTCAACAACCTTATGACCAAAAAGGGCCGCACTTTCCTGACGGCCTTTGCCGGCAGCATCGGTATCATCGGTATCGCGCTGATACTTTCTCTGTCAAACGGCATACAGACTTATATAGACCGAGTGCAGGAGGACACTCTCTCGTCCTACCCGATAACGATAGAGGCCGAGTCCATGGACATGTCAGCGCTTGTCAGCTCGCTTATGAGTGTTTCGGGCGGCGACGGAGACGGGCAGGAACACGAGCTTGACGCCGTCTATTCCAACACGATACTTTACGATCTGGTGACTTCCCTGTCCTCCGTTGAGTCCGAGACAAACAACCTTACGGCTTTTAAGGAGTATCTCGATGACGAAAATTCCCCTATCAGGGATTATGCCAGCTCCATCCAGTACGGCTATGACCTCAATATGGACATATATGCCAGGGATTCTGAGGGCACGATCTTCAAATCCGATGTAGCCGATCTTCTCGAGACCTGCATGAGCGCGATGTACGGCGGCGATTACAGCTCGTACTTCTCCTCCTACGGCAGCGCATATTCTCAGATGGAGGTCTGGGAGGAGATGCTCCCGCCGGAGGAGGGCGAGGACGGGCTTATAAACGAGCTGCTCACCGAGCAGTACGACGTTATCTACGGCACCTGGCCACAGAATTATGACGAGGCTGTTCTAATAGTAAATGACGAAAACGAGATAAGCGACCTTGTCATCTACTGCCTTGGCCTGGGAGCGCAGAGCGACGTCATCGAAACCATGCAGAACTTCATGACCGGCGACGAGATGGAAAGCTTCAATGAAAGCTGGAGCTATGAAGATATCTGCAACATGACCTTCAAAGTCGTGCTCCCGGCGGAGTATTACAGCCACGACGCCGCTACCGGCACCTACACCAATATCGGCGAGACGGATGCGGGCCTTGACTATCTGTACAATTCCGCGGACGTCGGAACGACGATCAAGATCGTCGGTATTCTTCGCCCGAACGAGGACGCCGTCTCCTTCATGATGTCCGGCTCCATAGGCTATACATCCGCGCTGACAGACTATCTTATAGAAAAGAGCCAGAACCTGGAGATCCTTCAGGCTCAGAAAGCGGATCCCACGACCGACGTCATAACCGGCCTTCCCTTCCTCACCGACGACTACTCGATAACCGACGAGCAGAAGCAGGAGGATATCATAGCATACATCGCGGACCTGTCCGTAAATGAAAAAGCTAATATATACACCGCTGTGATGAGCGAGCCATCCGAGGAATACGTCGATGCGCTTGTGCAGGAGCAGCTTGGCCAGATGACACGCGAGTATATCGAGACAGTCGTGGCAGAGTCCTATGCCGAAGAAATGGGCGTCGAGGTGGAGACAGTAACGTCATACATCGAACAAATGGACGATGAGACGCTGTTTGATTATGTTGAAGAGGCCATGCGCGAGCAGATAATCGAAGAGTATGCTCTCGGCGTCCAGCAGCAGCTGAGCCAGATGACAACGGAGCAGCTAGCGCAGGCGCTGGATTATGGCGAGTTTACCAGCGAGCAGTATGTATTCATGTACGACAGCTTTATGCCTCCCACTGTCTCCGAGAGCAGCTATGAGGAGAACCTCGCCCTCCTCGGCGACGTGGATTACGCAAGTCCCAAGTCTATCAATATATATGCCTCTACCTTTGAAAACAAGGATTATATCGCCGATGAGATCGAAAATTACAACGCCTCTGTCGAAGAGGAGGATCAGATAAGCTATACCGACTATGTCGCTCTGCTCATGAGCAGCATTACGACCATCATCAACGCGATCAGCTATGTCCTCATCGCCTTTGTCGCAATAAGCCTTGTCGTGTCCTCGATCATGATTGGTATCATAACCTATATATCCGTGCTCGAGCGCACAAAGGAAATCGGCATCCTTCGCTCCATAGGCGCATCCAAGCGCGATATCTCCCGCGTATTCAACGCCGAGACACTTATAGTTGGTTTTGCCTCCGGTGCGATCGGCATTATCGTGACCCTGATCCTCATAATCCCCATAAATGCCATCGTGCACCACCTGACAGACATAATGAATCTCAACGCAATACTGCCCGCGGCCGGCGCGGTCATACTTGTTGCGATAAGCATGCTGCTCACATTTATAGCGGGGCTCATCCCCTCCCGCATCGCGGCAAAGAAGGACCCTGTTGTCGCGCTGAGAACAGAATAACACAACCAAAAGAAGGCCAAAGGAATGCCAGAGAATATTGTAATAAGGGAATATACGCCGGAGGATATCCCCGCCATGGTCGACATATGGAACGAAGTCGTCGAGGAGGGCGTCGCCTTTCCGCAGGAGGATTATCTTGATGCCGGGACGGGAACTGAGTTCTTCTCCGTTCAGAGCCGCTGTGCGGTCGCACAGGGCGCCGGTACGGGCAGGATATACGGTCTTTATATCCTGCATCCGAACAACGTAGGGCGCTGCGGGCATATCGCCAACGCAAGCTATGCAATAGCCTCCGACAGCCGCGGTCTGCACATCGGCGAAAAGCTCGTAACGGACAGTATCGCACAGGCGCGCTGTCTCGGCTTCGGCATACTTCAGTTCAACGCGGTTGTGGCCAACAACATCCATGCGAGGCATCTGTATGAAAGGGTCGGTTTCACGCTGATCGGCACCGTTCCCAGGGGGTTCCGCATGAAGGATGGCCGCTACGAGGATATATGCCTGTATTATATTGAGGTCTGACTACGGTGCCTGTTTTTCCTTGCGTGAAATACCGTCCAACCCGGACAGGAAAATCAAAAAAATCCGATGCCCGTTTTGGGCATCGGATTTTCTGTTATTATGCTGTTATAAGGTTTTTCAGGCGACTTCGATGACTATCTTGCCCTTGTACTCACCGGAGGCGAGGTCAATGGCCTGCCCGTCGCAGGAAGCCTTGATGCTCTTGCCGTCGGCCGCCTTTATCACGGCGCCCTTTTCGATGCTCAGCGCGGTCAGATAGCAGGTGCCGGTGAGCGTCCACTCGCAATCCTTATCCAAGGACAGGATAACGCCGTTGTTTATGGCAGGAGACGGAGTCTGGGTGATATTGCCGAGCTCGGTGAGATTGTCGCGGGTTATTATCTCAAGCCCTTCCCTATACGCCTGGGATGCACAGGAAACAGAGCCCTTGAGCTTGACATTCTCGAACTTGACGCTCATATTCCGCGGTCCATAGAATACGCTCTCGTCATGCAGGAATTCCATATCCGGATTGGCGTCGTTATCACCAAGTGCAGGAGGCTCGGGAGGACCGCCGTGTCCCGGGCCGCCGGGACCACCTGCGGGTCGGTCGGAGAACGGGTCGATGACATACATATTGAAGTCAGGCCCCGGACCGTCATAGGGACGGAATACAAAGTCGAGGTTGGTCGAGGAATTGAACAGGTCTCCCTCGACATCCATGTTCTTCCAGTTGATGAAAGTATCCTTCTTCTCGTCGGCAGAGGACAAATCGCGTCCCTCGATATAGGTGTCCACCTCGCCTATGGGCAGGCGGATGCCCTTTGCATCCATCGGTCCGACATCGCAGTCCTCGAGCTGGACGAGGATACCGTTCTCAGGCTTCAGGCTGACGTTATCGAGATTAACAAAGGTGTTGGACGCGCTGATGCAGAAGCTGGCGCGCTCGCTCTTTATGACGGTGCCGTTGTCCGCCTTGAACTCGCCACCCCTGTCCTTGAAGATGTAAACGCCGAACGCGCCGGCCTCGACATCGGTGTTGGAGTAGTATCCGCCGCCGCCGTCTCCCATGGTGTCCATCAGGAAGCCGTAACCGTTGGAGCGAACTTTGGAGTCAAACAGGCGGATGGAGCTGTGCCTCTCCGGGAAGGCGGCATAACCGCGGGCACGCGGTCCGATAAGGGAGATCGTGCTGTTGCGGGCCTCCATAATACCGCGCTCGGCGCCGTCGATGCACAGGGCGCCCCAACCGTTGGAGGTTATTTTGCAGTTGTTGAAATATACCTGACCGTAACCGGCGATCTGCGTTCCGCGGTTGGTGCCCTTCAGACCGAGACACCATACGGGGAAGAAGAAATCGCTGGGCGCGCTGGTTGCCTCCAGCTCGCAGTTGTTGTAGTTAATGACGGAATTACCGGCAGAGTGCGTGACGGTGCGGGTCAGACCGTGGGTAACAAGCCTTGAATTGTTGACCGTCAGCTTCGAGTCGTCGAGGACCATGATGGGCGAGCCCAAGCCGCTGAAGTCGTTGCCTCCTTCACCCTCAAGCTCTATGTACGCATCGTCGATGGTATACTCGCTCTTGCCCCTGATGATGACGCCGTTGAGATAGTCCTCCGTAGAGACTATGCTAAGGCCTTTGGCGCTCTTCTCGTCGTAGCTGCCCTTTATCATCTCAAGAACAGACTGATCCTCAACGATCTTACCGTCCTCAATGCAGAGAACGCCGCGGAAATTCATGCCGTTGGGGTTTCCGAAGATACCCTCGGTCTTGACGTTGGTGAAATTCACAACCTTGAGTACCGCGTCCTTACCATAGGACCCGGGCTCAAGCTTTACGCCGACTCCTCCCACGGAGAGCACAAGGGTCTTGCCCTTAGGTGCCTTCAGGACGGCACCCTCTTCGATGGTGAGAAGGTCGCACGCAATGGTCTCGGTGACAAGATGTTCACCGGCCGCAAATACTTTTGTAACCATAGATTTCCTCCTGATAGATAGTTTGACAAATATCACATTGTTCGTCTACTAATTTTATATTATATTATTTAATAAGTCAACAGATTAATATTATAGCATCATCCCATACTGAGATAACTGCCCTCATGAGGAAAAAACTGCAGTCCGCCGCACCCTCTTTACCGGGTGCGGCGGTTCTGGTATCAGTCTGTTTCAAACATTGCCATTTCAACAAGCATCCCCTCATTTCGGGAATATATCTCGTCGAAGTCGGATATAGGCAGCGGATTGACCCCCTGGCCACATTCTATCGTATATCCGGGCCTGTTATATGCGTCGATGAACCAGTCCTTATATCCGGCAAAGCCCGAGGCATAGGGCGTTTCCTCCACAAGATATCCGCTCAGCTCTCCAAGCCTGTATGCCAGTTCCCGGCTGCCCGCAGGCTCCCGGTCAAGGTATTTCCAGTAGATGACGTTGCCCTAGGTGTGATACGAAGCGGTCACTGCCGGGTCGAATCTTATTGTAAAGTCATACATGGCGCGCGATTCCGGAGCGGATAACGGAGCGGAGCCAACGTAGTCGCGCGGGGCCGGCGAGGTGTAGCCCTGTGCAAACTTTATCTCCCGCGCACTTTCCCATTCCGCGGGATACTGGAGATTGAGGTCTACCCCCCGGATGTTCGCCTTCCAGCCATCAGGAAACGGTATTGCCGGATATGCCCTGGAAATACGCGCCGCGGCATCATAATATGCGCCCGAGGTGAGCTCTCCCGTGACCAGATCCATCGCGTCCGGATTCACCGCCGGAGCCGTACAAATCCGGCTGCGCGAAAATAGGTCCGATGCAGATACACCCGCTATGCTCCGTCCCGTCAGATAGGCTCTGGCCAGATTCTCCATAAATTTAAGCAGTACCGGTGTTGTAATCCACTCGTTTGCATGGTGCTCCGCATTGTAAAGCACGCGATGGCTGCCGTTGCCGGCGGTTATGTAATACAGCGGCTTTCCCATAACGTTTTTTCCAAACTCTCCCATCTCCAAAAACGGGTACCTTGCCGCGAGGTCACGCACACAATAGGACACCAGCGCCGAGGAGTAGTCAATGTTCGTTGGCACGACCTCAAAGGGCAATGGCACTATAACAGCAGTGCCGGGACGAAGATTGGTCGGATCGAGATTGGGATTTGCCGCCTCGACAGCACGCAGCGTGCTGCCATGGGACAGCGCAATCCTGTAAAGGCTGTCTCCCTGCCTTACTGTGTGGGAGACAAATCCAGTATAATAGGGTATGAGCGCGGCGTTGGTCCTCACCCCGACAACGCCGTCCGCGGCCAGCCCTCTGTCACGCTGAAAGGCCCTGAGCGCCGCTGCCGTCCGCTCCCCAAATATCCCATCGAGCTGCAGCGGGCCGTAGCCGGCCCTCGTCAGTGCGAGCTGTAAAAGCTGGACAGACGCTCCACGCGAACCCATTTTTAAAATCGCCATATATATCCATATTCCTTTCAATATGATAATACTATATATTATGCGCCCGATTCGGTAAATGTATTTGTTTGATGAAAAAATGGAAGCAAAAGCGGATAAATCGTCCGAGACGGCACGATTTTTCGCATCCTCCGATCTGCACGCCTAATTTTTAGCTCATTTATTTTTCCGAAAGCCGACCATACTGAATTTGCTGAAAGGCAAAAAACAAATCACCTGGTTTCTGGCGGAGGAAAAAACAAAATGCATATCAAAAAAATACGAAAAGGTGCTCTGGCAAGACGATTTGCCGCACCAATTATCGCCGCGGTGCTGCTGTGTTCCCTCGGCTTTAGCGCCGCGGCGCTGGAGTTGGTGCCTGTCGGACGCACCATCGGCATCTCCATGTCCACGGGCGGACTTCTCGTCTCAGGTCTTGCAGACGTCGAGACCGAAAGCGGCAAGCTCTGCCCCGCTGCGGAGGCGGGAGTTTACCCGGGGGACCTTATAACGGCCGTTAACGGCAACAGCGTAGCATCCGCAGAGGAATTTATCGCAGCTGTTTCCGGCAGTGGGAGCGGGTCAATAGAACTTACGGTCGTACGCTGTGATAAAGAGTTGAAGCTGACAGTGAAACCCGTCGACTGCGGCGAGGGCGTGCGTAAACTTGGTCTTTGGCTGCGTGACGGCATATCGGGAATCGGAACGGTCACCTTCTATGACCCGGCAAGCGGTATCTATGGGGCTCTCGGCCATGCAGTCAGCGATATAGACAGCGGGGTGATTATCCCTGTCGGCAGCGGCCGTGTCATGCGCTCGCAGATCGTAGACATCCGGCGTGGAGAGAGCGGTTCACCCGGCGAACTGTGCGGTTGTTATGACGACGGCGCGGTGATCGGTGATATAGAAAAAAATACCGTTTCCGGCATTTTTGGAAAAATAACTGATAGCAGTTATTGTACCGGCCAGCCCATAGAAGTAGCAAATGACGGCGAGATCTGCACTGGCGAGGCTTCCATTATAGCAAACGTGGCCGGCGAGAGCGTCAATACCTATGATATTCAGATAACGCGCATCTATTCCGGAGATCGTTCGGGACGCTCAATGATGATACAGATAACCGACCCCGAGCTTCTCGAACTGACCGGCGGGATAGTGCAGGGTATGAGCGGCAGCCCTATTATCCAGAACGGCAAACTCGTCGGCGCCGTGACCCATGTTCTGATATCTGACCCTACCCGCGGATACGGCATTAGCATAGGCAATATGCTCGCCGCGGCCGATGACGAAGAATTTGCTGCGTGACCGAAAGACAGCGGGAAAATCCCGCTGTCTTTGTGCCGTCTGGGACCAAATATTCCTCTCTTCTATTCATTCATATTGAATAGTAATACCCCAAAAACGTGTCGAAACCGCCATATTAAGGCAAAAAATACTAAAGCATCCTGTAAAATTCTATCGAATCTCATCGAATCGTGTCGAATTGTCGAATTTTCAGGTATTATGTAAACATTTTTTTGGAGATAACAACAGAATAATTGTTGCAAAACTTGGATAACTATGTTATATGTTAAATTTAAAAAGCTGAAGCGGTTTAATTGCTCAAGGATATAAATGCTTAGCCGTATTTGTATTATTATGGAGGAATATGAACAATGGAAACAAAAATACGCATCCTTATAGCGGACGCAAACGAGGATTATCGATTTTTGCTTGGCAAAGCGATCGAGGCGGACAACCGTTTTGAAGCGGTGGGCAGCGCCTGCGACGGTATCGAGGCGCTGGCACTCATAACTGAGACCAAGCCCGACATCGTGCTTATGGATATAGTCCTGGCCAAACTCGATGGGATCGGTGTATTGCGCAAACTGCCGGAAACCGGCGTGACTACAAAAATCATCGTCGTTTCCAGCTTTTACAATGATGACATAGTTGCCGAGTGTTCATCTCTGAACGTAACCTATTTTATCCCCAAGCCCTGGGAGATATCTTCCATTCTCGACCGGGCAGCATCCATTGCGACCGGCTCGCGCCCCGAGGTCTTAACCGAAACCGCAGGCATCGCCATCGCTCCCCGCCGTGAGCAAAGTCTCGAGGCCGTAGTCACCGACGTTATACATGAGATCGGCGTGCCCGCTCACATAAAGGGTTATCAGTATCTTCGAGAAGCAATAATCCTGACCATAAACGACATGGACGTTATAAACGCCGTGACAAAAGTCCTCTATCCCGAGGTCGCCAAAAAGTTTGGGACAACCCCGTCCCGAGTGGAAAGGGCCATACGGCACGCGATTGAAGTCGCATGGGATCGCGGGGATCTTGAGACATTGCAGAAGTTCTTTGGCTACACTGTTTCGAATATCAAAGGAAAGCCCACAAATTCGGAATTTATTGCCATGATCGCCGATTGCCTCAGCCTGAGAAGAAAGGCCAACGAAATCTGACCTCGCCGGCGTCCGTCGGCTTTACGGCTATGCATATCGTCATATATCCCATCTGATAGACAGAAAAAACGCCCCCGAACGGCAGATTCAGTGTCGTTTGAGGGCGTTTTTTGCAGCTGTTGCCGGCCGGATACTAAGTAAAAATATATATAAA
>CAZSRK010000023.1:14249-37423 GCA_964609305.1 uncultured Oscillospiraceae bacterium | reverse complement strand
GAGCGCATGCTTCACACGCATGAGGTCGTTGGTTCGAGCCCAATAGTCTCCACCAAGAAAAAATCCTGTAATCTCAATGATTACAGGATTTTTTACTTTCTGCCGTCAGATGTATGTCAACTCCCTTGTGGCACCTTAAAAAAATATATTTCAAATAAATACGAAAACTCGTCGTATAAAACGAATCTTCGTTAACACAAAGCCATCTATTTCCTTTATCTTATATATATAAAAATATATAACAAGGAGGGATAATAAATGGATAAGTGTAATATATTTGCAAAGAATATTGAAACACTCCAAAAACCAATGTCAAGCAAAAAGTGTGAGTTCTCAGATGAAATTGGAGTCCCGCCGTCTACATTGCATTCAGTTTTATCCCTAAAGGGAAACACCTCTCTCCACACCGCTCTCTGTATTGCAGACGGCCTGAATGTTCCGCTCAGCCTTTTGACAGACGAGCTTTTTGTTAGCGAACCCGATCAAGGGACAGACGACAATGGGAAATCGGATGACAGACTTAAAATCATCTCCGCTTTCCTGCAAATTTCCAACTGGTTTTATCAGCTTTCATGCGAGGATCAGAAAACTGTTGCCTTCCATGCTAATGCCATTATGGAGGTGATACAAAAGTGAACATATCTGTACCGGAAGACTATTTGCCGCCTGAAATCTGCAATCTCCTATATGATCTCGGGTTGACCCCAAACTATACCGGTTTCTTTCACACCGCCTACGCCGCTTATCTCGCATTGCAATCCCCACAGCGTCTGCGGCTAGTAACCAAGTGGCTGTATCCGGAGGTCGCTGAGCATTACCAGACCACTCCCTCTGCTGTGGAGAGGAATATACGACTGGCTGTCTCACATATCTGGGACAGAAATCCGAAACTTCTCTGCAGCATTTCCTCCGTACCACTCATCTCTAAACCTTCAAGCTCGAAATTCATTGCTATTCTCTATTCCTATATGTCCCATTTGAGCAGCTTATAAAAAATTACATATAACCTTGCCTTACAGCTGAAATGGCTCGCCGCCTGACATAACAGACGGCGGGCCATTTCGTTTTTATAATTTTTCTCTTTTGAGATATCACCTAGAAATCTTTTTTAATCAAACAGGCACCTTGCTTTCGGATAATGCAGTACCGGCCCCTCCAGACAGACGTAGGTCTCATTGATTTTACAGTGACCGCATTTGCCAACGGCACAGGACATTTTTCGCTCAAAAGACACCCAAATCTTATCCTCGGACGCTCCAAGTTCCATGCTCTTGAGCGCCGCGAAATGCATCATAGCAGGCGGACCGACAATAGCGATATTGTAATCGTCGAACGACTCCAAGGGGATCTTGTCGATATGTGCGGTCACCATACCGGTCTCAAATCCCTGTGCGGTCGAATCGTCCAGAGTATAAACCGTATTAAATCTGTTTGACCACTTTGCCCTGTCATCATCAAAGAGAGCTCCTGACACATCCTTAAAGCCGGAAATCAGATACAGGGAGGGCAGCAGCTCCATATGGTCATAGAAATAGTTGAGCAGTGTCCTGACAGGCGCAATGCCTGTGCCCCCGCTGATCACGACCAGATGCTTTCCGTAAAACCGGTCGATCGGCCAGGGATTTCCATAGGGACCTCTCAGGAAAAGGTCTTCCCCCGCATGCAGACCGAACACACCTTCTGTGAGGCGGCCAACCTTTCGTATCGTGAATTCCGCATATCCCTCCCCCCGACCGCTGATGGAAATCGGCGCCTCGCCAACCTTTGGAATAGACAGCATGCAGAACTGACCATGCTCACTTGGTTTGTCAAAGGCTACACGGAAAGTAAACTCCGCTTTTGTCTCATGGACGATCCGGAGGATGCAGCATGGCTCCGGCATCATGATATCGTTCAGATAATTTTCCATGTCAGACCTCCAAACTCTCGATAACATCATGCAGATGACATACCGTGTCAAAGAAGGAGATATTCGCAGGGCAACGCAAGTCGCACCTTCCACAGCCGACACACATGTCCTCTCCGGCTTTCATGCGGACTCTGTAATCATAGAATTTGTGAAACACCTTAAAGCGCATGTTCGCCCCCTGTGTTTTTCGCGACAGTCCTCCACCGGCAGTTCTTGTAAAATCCTTCAGCATACAGGATGACCATATCCGCCTCCGTTCACCGTCTCTGGCCCCTTGGCTGTACACTATATCCGTGATATCAAAACAGCTGCAGGTTCCACATACAGTATTACAGCCGCCGCATGCAATACACCGTTCGTCAAACTGCAACCAATAATCAAGACCGCTGACAGCTTTCAGGTTGCTTTTGTTAATTTGGGGTGCCCGCAAGCTGCGGCGGTTCCTCTCCACAAAGGTAACGCTGTAATCGACCGGTTCCTCACTTGAGAACAGATCGGAGAATTCATCATCCTTCACCTGCACCAGCAGTTCCCCAACTTTCAAACAGACCGCGAGACTATAATCCTCCGTTTGGTTACTTCCAACGGAGGCACAAAAACAGTGCTCAAAGCCTTCGCTGCACTCCATGAGTATAAAACGGACCTTTCTTCGCATCCGCTCATAGAACACATCACTGCTTCCGCCGTTTCTCAGGAAAATCTCATCCAACCTACGTACCGCATTTATATCGCAGGCCCTGGCAAATATCAAAATGCCCTTGCCGTCTGGCTCCTCACCGCTATAGACTTTGCCGTCTCTGAAGGAATACATCATCTGCGAAACAGGATAGTATATCTCCTTAGGCGAGAAATCCGATTGCCTGTCCGTGACTATCTGTGAAACTGAATCGATCATGCTGTAACGTACCTTTTTGTCCCGTCCATTTATACGGGGACCAAATATGTGATAATGTGCCTGAAGCGCGGACAGGATCTCATCCATTTTTCCGTTGGTTAATCGATACCCCATATTGCACCTGCCTTTTTCAAGAAAGCCTACCGTAATTTTTGCAACGCCTTTGTAGAAGTCACTGTCAGAATAGTTGACAACGTCGGATGTAAAGGCCCCTGCCCAATTGCCGAGATGGCGGTTTAAAAAATCCTTTTGTTCTCTCAGCAGCCTTGAGGCTTTGGTACCGTCATCGTCTTCCAGCGCAGACAACAGCTCCCCGCAGAGGATTCCCATATATTCCAGCATCAGCCCGATATTGTCCTCCATCGTCCGATATATGTCCGGGTCCGGCTGCCGTCCCCGGGCAAGATAAATGGCCCTCATCTGCATTCGCGTGCTTCCGCCAATTTGATGTTTTTTGTCAACATAGACAGATTCATACGGGAATGCCGCCTTTCCGGCTGCATCCCCGGCGGCCAGATCTTCCAGATCCTCCTCCGATACGGAAGCTATATAATCGCCAAGCAATTTATAGCCTTCTGCAAGATCAGGATCCCCCTCCCCTTTCGGATCCGTGAGTTCGGGAAAACACATATTTTTCATAACCTGGAGCTGCCGGGAATCAACCTCCATGATATACAGTCCGCCCAGAAAACGATACATCTGCTCTCGCTCCTCCGTGAGAACGGTCAGTAGTTTAGTCATCGTATCTTCCCTCCCTCAGTGCGGCTTCAAAATCAAAAGGAAGCATGTCGATCCATGCCTCATTCTTCAGTATAAACCTTCCGGAGGGCCGGCATCCGCTGTCATCAGGCAGCAAGAAAACATGTCCCTTATTTGTCTCAAGCAGCTTCGACACTTCACTTTCGGCATCGTTGATATCACCATAATGCAAAGCTCCGCCTGCGCAGTTTCGGACGCAGACAGGCACGCTGTCTTTCTCTCTGAGCTGCGAGCAGATATCACACTTGTCCATCACATGAAGCTGCTGATTAAAAAGATTTGCATGGAAAGGGCATGCCCTGCGGCAGCTCTGGCAGCCAATGCAGATATCCCTGTCTATGTACACGACTCCGTCCTCATCACTTTTATAGCAGGCGCCGGTCGGACACACCGCGGTACAGGCAGGGTTTTCACATTGCTGACACATCACCGGAATAAAATACATTGATATGTCCGGGAAGTTCCCAATCGGACCCATGGTATAAAGGCGGCTTCGGGATTCGCCAAGGGCGATACTGTTTTCAAATCTGCAGGCAACCTGACACCCGCCACGGCAACCTATGCAGCGGTCGACCTCGACAACAATTGCAAGCTGTTTACCCATGTGTTCGCCTCCTGTCAATGCTGGCCGACTGTCAGCCAGGACTTAAAATCATCCGGTTTCGTCCAGACTCCTTCCGGAGCTTTGTCCGCTTTGTATATTCGTACCTGATATGCCCTGAGCGTGTGCGTACCGACAACGTCGTTATACGGCGGTTTTGATCTGGAAAGAACATTGACATTCATCTCCTGCCAGCCTCGCGTCTGCGTGTTTAGCGTCTCCGGATTCCAAAAACGCTCCATATACACCGACCCGGGCCTTATCGCTTTTGTCACATATGCCTTAGCCCGAATTTTCCCCCGTTCGGATTCTACCCAGACCCAATCACCTGTGCCGACGCCATATTCCTTTGCGTCATCGGGATATATCCAGATCTCCGCAACAGGATACATCTCCCTGAGACCGGGGATGTTACGAAGTGTAGTGTGATGGAAAAGCGGAAGTCTACCGTTCGTCATTGTAAGGGGATACTTTCTGGAGTTTTCGTTGTCCCGGACCGGGCTTTCGTAAGGCTCGATATAGTACGGAAGCGGTTCATAGTCTTTGTCAGCCGGGGGCAGTTCCACAGGAAGATACGGCGCTCCCGTACGTCCCAGAGTGATATATCCGTCACAGTATACCTGTAATTTCTTTGAAGCGGTATTAAATCCCCTTGGTTTTCCGGTCCTCTCGTCCGTTTGCAGGTATACATAGTAAGTTTTCCATTCCTCTTTGCTCATATATTCAAACGGCGCTTTAGCGCACATTTCCTTCCAGGTCATGCCGACGGCCGGCGTCAACTGGTCGAAAAACTCTTCCATTGAATTCCAATACGCCAGATCTTCTCCCATAAACTCCGCATCGAAAGATTTTCGGCACATTTCGTGCCCCATTTCCCCACATTTTTTTGCAATATTGGACCATACCACCGTCTCGTCCCGTGTCTCCCACAGATGAACCACCTGCTGCCTGGCAAAAAGCGTGTTACAGGTCTCGACGATCATTTCGGTTTCCAGCCATTCCTGTGTCGGCAGGACGACATCCGCATAGGCAGTCATAGAGGTAGGAAGTAAACATATGTACTACATAGTCAAGTTTTTCTATTGCCTGCGCCCATCGTCCGGCCTCCGCCATAACGCCGAGCCTATTGCCGGAGCGGTCGATCCACATACGCTGCTGATAGGGTTTTCCCGTCAGTATGGCCTCCAGAATACTGCCGGGATGGCTGGCATACCAGATAGCCCGCCCCTTATATTCCCTGCCTCCAAGCCGCTTTGAATACTGTTCTTTTGGAAGACACTTGAGTGCAACCGGGACCGGATAATTCGGTTCTTTCAGAACTCCGCTTATACGGAACCTCTGCATGGCAACACCGGGTTTTTCTACGTTGCCCATCAGGAAATCCAGAATATTTGCGGCCATCGCCGCCTGTTCGGAGTTTGCCGTGTGATCCGCCGCAACACCCAGGCATACGCTGCCGGGGCGATTTTCCGTATAGATGCGGATCGCTTTTTCAATACGTTCAGGCTCCAGCCAGCAGATCTCACCCGCTTTTTCAAGGGTATACTCTTCTACCTGTTCCCATAAAAGCTGAGCACCTGTCTTATACAACTTTCCATCCACTATATGCGTGCCAAAAAGCTCAACGTCATACTCCTCATTCCAAGGATATTCCATCTCGCGGGCCGCGCCGGTCTTCCTGTCCCAGACCAGTGCAGAGGCAGGCATAGCCTCCGTTGCCTCATGCGGACGGACGATATAGCGCGTCTGGCAATCGACAAGGTATGGCATGTTGGTCCAGCGCAGCACAAACTCCTCATCATAGAGTCTGTTCACAAGGATATAGCGTATCCAAGCAAGCATTAGCGCAACGTCGGTCCCCGGCCGGATCGGTAGCCAGACAGTGGCCTTGGCCGCGTCCGCAGTCAGGCGCGGGTCTATCACTACGGTCTTTACACCTTTGGCACGAAGCTCATTGACCATACGTCCGCCGCTGGCAGTGCAGGAATAAGACGGGTCAGTTCCCCAGAGCACGAGCGACTGGATCGGACAGTTATCTTCATCATAAAACTCAAGGCAGTTAGAATCCGCAATACTGGTGTCGCTGCCGCCATACATCATGTCACATGCAAGTACCCTGGGTAGATAGCACTGGGCGCTTCCGGGTTCAAACCAGTTTGGCGTTCCGAATATATTGCAAAAACGTGCGCAGGACCACACCTCCGGGTTTCCGCCTCCCCCGTGCTGCCGAACACGTACTCCGCACCGTATTTTTCCCGTATCTCCATCAGCATACCGGCGACTCTGTCAAGCGCCTCATCCCATGTGAGCCGTCTCCAGCGCCCGGATCCACGTTTTCCGACTCGAACGAGAGGATATTTATTTCGGTTTGGATGGTACAGGGCATTGATGCCGGATAGGCCTTTAGCGCACATTTTCCCCTTGCTCATTGGATCAAACGGGTCCCCTTCCAACTTCACCACACGGCCATTTTTGACGTGGGCAATACAGCCGCAGTTGGAAATGCAGGCACGACAGGCAGTATGAACCGTATACTCTTCATCTTCCACCGATATCTGCTGCGGTTCACATTCTGAAAGGTAGCGGCGTCCCATGACTGCACGTCTAAGTCCAGATACACCTATTTTTTTGATGTAATCCCGCAGAAAAAGTTCTGTTTCCTTCGACATGTTGTCCTCGCTTCCATACAGCGTCTTCAGTTTGCAGGCTGTCTGTGCAGCAGCATATGATTTATATACGGACAGGACCCAACATTTTGCGGACGCCTGTCGTACATTCACATTTTGGCCAGATGCAGGCCAAGCACTCGTCCAAGGGCGTGGTTCATGCCAAGGCTGGAACCTCCGATCGGTGTTGAATACTGAATCGGAAACACTTCGCCAGCACAGTTTCCCGTCGCGTATAACCCGGGTATGGGGTCCAAAGCATCGTTTAACACATTCTGATTTTCATTGACTACCAAACCTGCGGCTGTCACCATTACCATCCCTGCGTCCTTTGGTGTAGGTGTGGCAAAGAACGGTGGCTTGACAACGGGACGGAGCAAACGGGGATCCTTTGCAAAGTCCTCGTCGCGTCCTTTGGCGCAAAGCTCGTTATAGCGTGCAACGGACCGCAGAAAATTCTCTTTAATTTCGCCTGTCATACCAAGCGAATCCGCCAATTCTTCCAGCGTGTTGGCAGCATAAATGGTATAGTTCCAGGAACCGGCCCACGAGCTTTTTTTTACCAGGGTGCCGGCGAACTTTGTTCCGGAAACACCAGGCGCGCTTACGAAGGCTCCCGGCATGCATTTGACCGCCTCATCAATCGCCAGATTGAGCATGTCCATGAACGTCTTATCACTGATATCCACATTTAAATGGTCAATGGCCTGATATTCCAGGTCCTCCCGCCAATTCGAGTCCCAGATCGTGTAAAGGTCCCCCTCGGGCTGGCGCGCGCCCTGAAGCCCGGCGCCCCAAAAGCCAAGCAGTCCTTCGTTTGTATATCGCTTTCCTCTGGAGTTCAATTTCAGAAAAGCGGTGCCGCCCATATATCCGCCGCGACCGACCACGTTGGTATACATGCCGCCCCGTGGCGCTGGCTGGATATGTCCTCCGGCCCAAATTCCCATGCGGATACTGCTGCCGTCACGTCCCATTCTGGGTACGCGATATTTCGTCCCATTACAGGACAGTTCAGAAAATTCGTCCAGCAGGTCATTGAGCATATCAGAATTCCCTGCAAAGTCACCCGCTGCCAGAACTATCCCCCTTGTTCCGATATAACGATGAAACCCGCCATTGGAGTCTTTGGCAATGACTGACGTAACTCTGTCGCCTTTTTTTTCAAGGTAATAGCCCGTCATTCCAAAAACAGCCCTGCCTCCTGCCCTTTCAAACAGGCCGATCGTATCCTTGATCGCCTGTGCAAGGCCGTTTTCCTTATGTACCTCATCGAAGATCATCGTTCCGATGAAATTCTTATATCCGCTTATCTCCCCCTCAAAATAGGCTGGCTCCGGATTCATAAAAATGTGCAGATTTTCCGCGTATCTTGGATCCAGCGCAGCGATGAACCAGTCAAATGTCTCGCCGGAGTGATATGCATATTGACGAATCAGCCCGGTATTGCATCGGTTTAGGCTGCGCTTCTGATACTCCAGAATGATATTAACAGGGTCATATTCCGGCACCCCGCGCTCCCGGGCAAACTGTGAGTTAAAGGTCCCGATCTCATGGCCGAACACATTGAGCTTGTCGCGCTGCGCTTTTTCAAGGAGGATAACGCTGGCCCCCTCCTCTGCTGCACTGCGTGCACAGATAACCCCTGAGTGTCCTGCACCGATGATTACAATGTCCGCAGTCTCATTATCGATTATCTCGCTCTCAGACACAGGCTCAGGTGGTATCATCCAGGACCGCTTTTCTTCAAAATACATATTAACACTCCTTAATTATACATAAGCACAAAACTAATTCGCTTGATAAAGGCGCTGTATGCTACGAACAAAATTTGACATAAGGCTCGATTTATTTGCCTAATATCAGAATCTGTGCTATAACTAGCTGTACAACAACAGGTTGCGAAAGGCGGGAAGCACATGGTATTTGAGCTGAAATTAAATACTGAGGATGAGATTCCAAACGCGCTGGCTCAACTGTATATCGAGACCATGTTATCTTTTGATAACGCAGAAAAAACGGATTCGGCCTCAAGAGTTCTTGACGTATTGCTGTCCTCTTTCTATGTTGTGTCATTTTGCCGAATAAAGGACACTCCTCTGGCATATTACAAAGAATGTGATGTGCTCCCAGACCCGGAAATGATCGCCAGGCTCGACAGCGCAAACAGATTGCTCTGCGATTTGCTTGAAAAATCTCATCAGGAGATCATACACTGTACGGTTTCAAAGGAGTGCTCCCTGCTAATCCGTCTCCATCCGAAATACCTTTCCATGTCCAGAGAGGAGATATATTCCTCTCTTAACGATGAGCTAGCCCAGGCCGCCGATATGGTCCGCGAACAGCTCGGTTCTTCAATCCAGATTATATCCAGCACGGTTTCCGTCGGCCAGAACGATATCCCGCATGCATACCGGGTCGCATGGTATTCGATCGATCTGCTGTTCAAGGTTTATAAAACAGACATCATAACTTTCAACACCGTCCGCACAGATAACGCGCCGGACACTTCCCTTCTTGCTCCAAAGCTGGAATGGGAGAGGCTCTTTCTCGACGCGATTCTGGAAAAGAATTTCCCCAAGGCAAACAATCTGATGCAGGAGCTGCTCCAGCGAGAGCTTCATTACACTAACTCTGCTCTTTCAATCCGATACCGCCTGCGAAGCCGCCTTTCCTGGGTTGCATGCGTTCTCGGCGTGCCAGTCAATGAAACAATCCTCGACTGCGCCGCCATCTATGACGATGTGAAAAAAATAATCTCCTGTAAGACCGACCATGATCTATCGGAAACAATAGAGGACTTTTTCAACCGTCTGGCGCGCTACTATCAGAAGAGTATTTACAGTGCAAAGGACAAGGTCCGGTTCATCCAAAAATACATTCAGGACAACTATGCGGATCAAATACTGTCAGTTACCAGTATTTGTGAGCGTTTTTCGATCAGCAATGGACACCTGTCAAGGGTTTTCAAGGCCGAAGTGGGCATCAATGTAATCGACTATATCCACAACGTTCGCGTCCGAAAAGCCAAAGAACTGATCGCGTCATCGGACATGACATTTAACGATATAGCCCTGCAGGTAGGATATACGGGAGAATGGACCCTGCGCCGGGCTTTCAAACGGTACGAAGGGTTAAGTCCCAGCAATGCAAGACAATATATCAGGCAGAAATAACACAGTTTATATTTGAGAAGTCGAGTACCGCCTCCTAACCTCCTAACTGCTCGACTTCTCTTTTATTATGGGCAGAGGCCACTTTCTAGGGTCTGCGTGTGGAAACCTGATGACAGCTTACAAAGTGTCCGGTAGATATTTCGGTCATCACCGGCTCTTCCGTTTTGCATTGCTCTGTCGCGTAAGGGCATCTGACCGCAAATCTGCATCCCGGTTTGGGGTCTATCGGCGTCGTAATCTCGCCCTTGATAACGATTCGTCTTTTCTCCTGACGAATAGATGGTACAGGGATCGCAGACAGCAATGCGGCAGTATAGGGATGTACAGGATCTCGGAACAGTTCTTTAGCTGCGCATTTTTCCACCACGCGTCCATTATACATGACCATGATTTCGTGCGATATGTGCTTGACGACCGACATGTCATGAGTAATGAACATGAATGCGATACTGCGTTCCTGCTGCAGTTGTTTCAACAGGTTCAGTATTTGCGCCTGGATAGAGACGTCCAGTGCCGAGACCGGTTCGTCGCATACGACAAATTTGGGCTTAAGGGCCAATGCTCGCGCGATGCCGATGCGCTGGCGGTGCCCTCCGTCCAGTTCATGAGGATAGGAATCTGCAAAACGCTGCGCAAGGCCGACCGTATCCATAAGCTCAGACACATATTTGTACATTTCGGCTTTTTTATAAATGCGATGAATTTTGAGAGGTTCGGCGATTAGATCCCTGACGCTCTTTCTGGGATCCAAAGATGAAAACGGATCCTGAAAGATGATCTGCATTTCCCTCTGCAACTGTTTTCTATGCGCTTTTTTTACATTGGTAATGTTTTCACCGTTAAAATATATCTCTCCCGCCGTTGCCTGCAACAGCCCCAGAACTGTACGGCCAAAAGTTTGATTTTCCACATCCGGACTCGCCCACAACTCCCAATGTTTTTGATTCTTCCAGTTCAAAGCTGACATCATCCACCGCATGAAGTGTTCCGCCAGAGATCTGAAAGAATTTTTTCAGTCCCTCGACTCTTAGTAAAGAACCCATAAATCAGTCCCCCTCAGATATCAGCTTTATTGCATCGAACAAGATGGCCTGGAGCAACTTCACGCATCTCAATGTCCCCATTTGTACATTCTTCGGTAACATACGGACAGCGCGGGTGGAATTTACATCCCCTGGGCAGATTCGCCGGATCGGGCGTAAGGCCTTTTATGGGCTCCAGCCACTCCGTATCGGCATCCAGACGCGGTATGGATGCGAAAAGCCCCTTTGTATACGGATGCGCCGTATGTTCAAAAATCTGCTCTGGGTTTCCATACTCAACTATCTCACCCGCGTACATGACAGCGACCTTATCGCACGTCTCGGCGACAATGCCAAGGTCGTGAGTTATCAGCATCATCGCTGTGCTAAACTCCTTTTTCAGCTCATTAATCATGTCAAGCACCTGGGGCTGAATTGTAACATCCAGTGCCGTGGTCGGTTCATCGGCAAGAAGCAGCGCCGGATTGCATGCAAGCGCAATGGCGATGACTACGCGCTGCTTCATCCCACCGGACAATTGATGCGGGTAATCGCCCGCTCGGGATGCGGAAATACCCACCTTCTCGAGCATCTGTTTTGCCCTGTTCATTGCTTCGCTCCTGCCGCAGTTTTCATGCAGCTCGATCACCTCCGCAATCTGCTCCCCGACCGTATGAACAGGGTTGAGCGCCGTCATCGGGTCCTGAAAAATCATGGAGATCTGGCTGCCTCGAATGTTCAGCAGCTCACCCTTTGAAAGCTTCAGGATATCCCTGCCTTTATAGAGGATCTCGCCGCTCAAGATTTTTCCGGGTGGTTTGGGTATCAAGTTCAGGATACCCAGGGCCGTGGTTGTCTTTCCCGCGCCGGTCTCTCCGACCAGCCCCAACGTTTCGCCTTCGTCAATAGTAAGTGAAATATTATTGACGGCATGAACATCCTCGGAATCCGTAATATAGTGGATCGTGAGATCTTTAATTTCAAGCAAAGCCATATAAACACCTCATTACTGCTTAAGACGCGGGTCGAGGGCATCCCTGAGTCCGTCGCCCAGAAGATTACACGCAAGCATGGTCAACGCGATTGCTACCCCTGGGAATGTGAGCAGAGGCCAGAATGTCTGGATAAACTGCCTGCCAGAGGAGAGCATATTGCCCCATTCGGGCGTCGGAGGCGAGATTCCCAAGCCGACGAAGCTCAGTCCGGCAATGGCGTTGATGTTAGAGCCGATCCTCAGGGATATTTCAACGATCAGCGGCGCGATCGTGTTAGGAATGATGTGATGTAAAATAATATAGAAGCTGCCCGCTCCGAACGATTTTGAAGCCTCGATATACTCTTCACTGCGTATCGTCATAGTCGCCGCGCGAAGCTGCCTGGCCAGCGCCGGGATACAGCCGACAGATATGGCAATTGCCGTATTGACTAGGCCTGTGCCCAATGCAACGCTGACGACTATACTAAGAAGCATTCCCGGGATTGCCATGATAACGTCCATAAAACGCATCACAACCGTATCGAACGCTCCGCCAAAATACCCACATACAGGGCCAAGGATAAGAGCGAAAAAAACGCTGATCCCAACAGCCATCAATGATACCAGTAAAGAGATGCGAGCTCCGAACAGGATCCTTGTCAAAATATCGCGGCCGAAATTGTCCGTGCCAAACAAATGCTCCGCCGACGGAAACTGAAGCTTTGAACCCAAGTCCTGTTTAGCATAGTCATAGGGCGACAGGTACGGGGCGAACACGGCGCACAGCACCATCATGATTATCAGACAGAGGCTGACAACCGCAGCGGGAGATCTGCGCAGACGGTACCAGACTTCACCGATCTGAGAACGCTTTTTCTTGTCTGTATTTTCTCTGTTGCACTTCATCTGCTCGCCCTCCTTCTGCTTCGCTTTGCTGCGCGCGAATATTGCGCCTTGATCCTCGGGTCGATCAGTGCATATATAATATCTGTAAGCAGGTTCATCACCGCCACGATGATCGCGCATAGTATCGCGCACCCCTGAACCGTTATTCGATCCAACGCCGAGATTGCTTTGTACATTACCAAACCAAGGCCCGGCAGATTGAAAATCGTCTCCGTAATAATTGTCCCTGCCATGTTGATGCCAATGATATTCCCAATAACCGTAACTACTGGTATCATGCTGTTTCTCATGGCGTGGTGGATTATCACTTTCTGCTCCGGCAGGCCCTTGGCTCTTGCCATGCGGATATAATCCTGTCTTATAACCTCAAGAAGAGACGAGCGGGTCATGCGCGCGATTGTCGCTATGGCCACCGTGCCGCTGGATATGACCGGTAAAATCCAGCCCCTCCAGGTTTCCAGGCCGGAAACGGGAAGCCAGCCCAGCCTCACCGAGAAAATCATGACCAGCATCAGTGCGACCCAGTACCCGGGCAATGCCGCCAGAATAATGGCGATAAAAGTTGAGCCATAGTCAAATGCGGTATATTGTTTCACCGCGGCAATCACTCCTAACGGTATGCCAATGATAATACTCAGGCAGACGCCCATTAAGGCCAATCTGACAGTTATCGAAAAACCCTCTCCCACCATTTCGATAACGGGTCGGTTATAAAAATACGATGTACCGAAGTCAAACTTGGTAAATATATTCCAGATATATTCCCCAAGCTGTACAAGATACGGCCGATCTATACCCATCTCGTGCTCCAGTGCCGCGATTTCCTCCGGGGTTGCGTTCGTTCCCAATTTTGTCATTGCCGGATTTGTCCCGCTGAAGTAATTTATTGTGAAGACGACCACAATAACGCCCAATATGATGGGAATGATCAGCAGCAACCTGCGCACAATATATCTTAACATGTTATCCCTCCAGATCCTTTGCCCACCATAAAAAACAGGCAGGCATACATCGATGTCTGCCTACCTGTTTTCAGCTTTGCCAATAAGCGGGGGTAGCATCAATATACGCAGTTGGTCCAGTTAAAGGGCTGTTCAGTTCTCATAGATGTCGGTGCAGACCGGGAAGTAGGATCCGCCCAGATCCATGGTGATACCGTCTCGCACTGCATAGTAAGTATAGCTCTCGCACAGGGGCAGGACCATGTATCCGTCGTGAACCATTTGCTGGATCTCAGCATAGAGCTCAGACCGCTCAGCGGCATCCTCGGTGACCTTTGCCTGCTCGATCATATCAAGAACCTCCTCAGAGGGGAGCTCTCCCATAAGAGCCGAACCTCTCTGAATAGAGGTGAACGCGTCGCAGGTGTCATACCCGCCGCCGGAGGAGGTGATCGTAAAGTTGACCTCACCGGCTATAAAGCGCGGAATGACCTCGGAGCCCTGTCCAATGTCCAAAACCATATTAATTCCGACCTCGGCCAGATAACCCTGGATCGCCTCACCCAGCGCATTCATTGTTGCGCTGTCCACGTTGACCATGGTAACGGTAACTTCGTCCACGCCGTTATCCGTCTTATACTGCTCTACCAGTTCTGTCGCCCTTTCAGGATCATAGTCATAGAATCCAACATTTACATACTCAGAGTCGCTGGCGGGCATGACGGAATCCTGTGCAACCATAGTTCCATTCAATGCTCCCTGAATCAGTTCTTCGACGGGAATTGCATAACATATGGCTTCACACAAAGTGCCATCGGCAAATTCATTGCCAATGTATCTGCACATTGTAAGGGTGTAAAGCTTGTGCCGGGCGACGCTGACACACTGGGTGCTGTCCCAGCCGCCGTTCATCAATGTCTCTATATCCGTAGCATTCTGGACATAGACGATGTCCAACGTACCGGTCTGGTATTCCAGAACGGCCGTGGTGGCGTCACTGAAAAACAGGACCTGAACTTCATCGTAGTAGCCAGTGTCGCCGTTCCAATAGTTATCATTAGCTTCCATATAGATGCCCACACCATTTTGCCATTCGGCCATGTCATAGGGGCCCGTTCCGTTCGCAATTCGGTCAATATTGCCGTCGTTCTCCTCATACCACTCCTTGTCCATCATCACAACCTGGTAACTGGCCAGCGCCGACTCAAGCACCGTAGTAAAGCCCGTCGTTTTGAGCACCACTGTGTGGTCATCCTCAACGTAGGAATTTTCAATATCCAGCGCCGCGAACCGTTCGGAGAAGTTTGCATCTTCGGCATACAGGCCAAGTGAAAACAGAACGTCTTCCGCAGTGAACTCGTTGCCGTTATGGAAAGTGATACCCTCGTTGAGCGTGACGACCAGGGTCGTGTCATCCTGCCACTCATAGCCCGAGGCAAGCCAGCTGACGATGTCCTTGTTCTCATCCCTGCCAAACAGTGATTCGTACAGCTCGCCATTGATTGTGCAACCGGAACCTACAAGGTCCAGGCATTCCAGCGGATTGAGTGTGATGATCTCGCTTTCAACACCGATTCTAAGTGTCTTTGGCCCGGAGGATTCTGGAGTGTCTTCCCCATTGGGGTCCTCCGAGGTTGGCTCAGTTGTCTGAGGCGTGTCATTTTCAGTTGTGTTGCCGTTTCCGCAGGCCGCAAGCAGAAAAGCCAGCAAACACAATGACAGCACTAGTGCCAGCATCTTCTTCATTTTCATTAATTTATCCTCCATTTAATTTATTTGCACCGAATTCAAGATCAGTTGCATACGAAAAGATCAATAATCACCGCACAGTTACAGCGTTTATGCAAAATAACCAATATTTTGCTTAAAATGCGGAAATAATTATTACAATGATATATTGATATATTTGCAGATTTCATTGTACATTTCAATGCATCAAATATTGCATGTCGACATTTTATGCTATTCTATAAAAGAACATGTCCGCACATCAAAAAATGTCATAAATTGTCCTGGAAAAATGAAAATAAACGCGTATATTCGGTATCAGCTGTTAATGCCATGTGTATGTAGCCTTACAAAAAAATAAAGGGTATAGACAGCCATGTCTATACCTTTTATTTTTCTTCCGGTAACAGCTAAAAATCTTGTCAACGGCTCTTTTGCATATAAAAATACCATGCAAATACGTTTGCATTTGCATGGTATTGATATTTATGACCTCAGCAGACCTTTACGGTCCAGCCGTACTCATCGGGGATCTTGCCCCACTGGATGCCGGTGAGCGTATCATACAGGCGCTGGGTCACCTCGCCTATCTCAAAACCGGACACGGTGTAGTCCTTACCCTTATACTCTATCTGCCCGACGGGAGAGACAACGGCTGCCGTGCCCGTTCCCCACGCCTCTTCCAGAGCACCGCTGCCCGCGGCGTCTATCAGCTCTTCGATGGAGATTTTCCTCTCTTCCACCTCATAGCCCCAGCTCTTTACGAGCTCTAGGCAGCTCTTGCGGGTGATGCCTGGCAGTACGCTGCCGGTAAGGGCCGGAGTCACGATCTTTCCGCTTATTTTGAACATGATATTCATGCTGCCGACCTCTTCAATATAGCGGCGCTCGACGCCGTCAAGCCAGAGGACCTGGGAAAATCCCTTCTGCTCTGCGCGCTCGCCCGCGCGCAGGGAAGCCGCATAGTTGCCGCCGCATTTGGCAAAGCCTGTACCGCCGCGCACGGCGCGTACATCCTCATCCTCGATCATGATGCGCACGGGGTTGACGCCCTCGGCATAATAACTGCCCACCGGACAGGTTATGATACAGAAAATATAGGTGTGAGAAGCGTGCACGCCAACCTGGGGATCCGTCGCGATGATAAACGGACGGATATAGAGCGAGGTATATGGCTCTGAAGGGACCCAGTCCGCGTCGACCTGGACAAGCTTTTTGAGCGCCTCGAGGAATATATCCTCCGGTACACGGGGGATGCACAGCCTGTCCGCGGAGTTGTTCATCCTTGCGATATTCTCCGTAGGCCTGAAGAGCTGGATACTCCCATCGTCGGTGCGGTAGGCCTTCATACCCTCAAATATCTCCTGCGCATAATGGAAAACCATGGCGGACGGCTCAAGCGCAAGCGGGCCATAGGGCACGATACGGGGATCATGCCAGCCTTTGCCGGCATCATAGTTCATAAGGAACATGTGGTCGGAAAAATAAGTGCCGAAGGGAATTCCGTTAACATCCGGCTTGGCTTTCGGTGTAGTGGTTCTGGTTATACTGATTTCCATGATGTGTCCCCTTCCGTATTAATCGATAAAGTCATATTATCACAGAAAAAAGAAAAATCAAGCGGTTTTGTGCTTTGTCTCGCTACTTTGTGAAATCTGTGCTGGTTTTGCCTTCGACAGGTTCTGTTTCTATTGACAGCGACATATATATGCGCTAATATTATGTTACTCGATATATCGCGCCACATAATAGTTGGAGAGGAAGTGAGGGCGTGGCGGGATCACAGCCCATGACAGAGGCAATGTTCTACATACTTCTGTCTCTTCAAAGCCCGGGGCACGGTTACGGCATGATGCAGAGGATATCCGAAATCTCGTCCGGCAGGCTGAGCATGGGGCCTGGCACCCTATATGGTGTGCTCAGCAGGATGAGGAAAGAAGGTCTGATATTGCTTGACGCCGAGGACGGCAGGCGGAAAACCTATTCCATAACAGAAAAGGGCAAAAAGGCCCTGCTTGACGAGTACGAAAGGCTCAAGCTCATGGTCCGCGACGGGAAATCCCTGGAGGAGGAACAATGAACACAACTTACAGATTGCACCCCGGAGAATACGCCGTTGGCGAAAACGAGAGCTTCTATTCCGAAATGGCCGCAAAAGGCTGGCTTCTCAATAAACGCGGGGCATATTTCAGCCGTTTTCGAAAGAGCCGGCCTGAAAAAAGGCTGTACCGCGTCGAACTGGCAAACCCGGATTTTCTCGACGACGCCCACCTTCCCGACGAGCAGATCGCCCTGTATGAGGGCTGCGGCTGGCAGTATGTGTCCGGCTGCGGCCTCGTGCATGTTTTCACCGTGCCGGAGGGCAGCGGCGCTCCGGAGATACATACAGACCCGCCCACTCAGGCGTCTACTCTCCGGGCACTCAAACGCAGCTACATATCTGCGTTTGCCACAGTGCTTGTCATCCTGTGCCTGCACTTACTGCTGGCCTGCACCATGCCCGGCACACCCCTGAACATCGCAAATAGCTGGGGCGCAGATATAGTGGTCGCGTTTTTCAGAGCAGATTCTCTCTGTCTGGCCTACTTCTTTTTTGTTATTCAGTCCCTCTTGGTGCTTGTATATGGAGCGGCGCGCACATGGGCGCTTTACAGGAGGTTAAAAGGAGGCAAGCCCATTGACCATTCCCACGTCCCTCGCCGGCGTATTTACCGCAGCGTATGCGCATCTTTGATTTCACTATGCCTGATCTTCCTGATGATTGCCGCGGTAGAGATAGCGTCCTTAGAAAAATATGACATGCCCGAATCAAGCGACGGGCCGTACATAACGCTCGCAGACATGGGTATTGACGAGAAGAGGACGGAAAATTCTATTGACGGTTCCGGTAGCAGTGTTGAAATCTCCCGCTCGCTCAGCTGCACATTCTACCACACACGCGAGTTTACAGACGATAAATGGATGTATCAGGACGTATACGTTCTGCGCTTTCCTGCCCTTACCGGAAGCCTTGCCGAATGTCTGATGTATGATTGTACTTTTGCCGATGGCCCTCAGGACTTTACCGCAGTCGACATAGACGGCCTGGACAGCGCGTGGCAAAGCGACATGGAATATATATGCGTACGAGGCGATACGGTGTGGTACATAACCTGCTCCTCTTTTATCGACAGCGGGCTTTTCCCGCTTGAGGCCGTGGCCAGTAATACGCAGGCCTAGTGTTCCTTACAGCTCCACTCCCCAACTGTCAGTTTCCATACGCAAACTTTTTCAAGAGCATTTTCGTCAAATGCCCACGGGCCAGAGCCGTAATGCTCCATTATACACTCAAGCGCGGCGAGCTTTTCACTGCGTTCGGAGACTACCGATATCTCGCCACTTCCGATTATGCTCTGATACCTGAAGGAATACGCGCAGGCATTCTGCCCCGTCACAAGCTCGTGCTTTGTGTCCATCTCAAATCCGGCCCGGTGGGTCAGCTCTATAAGCTGCGCCTTTCTGCCTTCGGCGGCTCCGTGGAAAAACAGCTCCAGGCTTCCGTTTTCAAAACGGTATCCAAAGTTTATCGGCACAACATATATTTCCTCGCCGTCGCGCAGCCCGAGACGGCAGCAATCGCAGGCGCTGAGCACTGCAAGCTTCGCCTGAGTGGAGGTCACCTGTCTGTCCGCTCTTCTCATTATCTCACCTCCGATCCAGGTTAAATATAGCACGAACACAAATGATGTTCGAGTGTTGTTTATTCCCGGGAAATAGTGTATAATAACTTTTTAGCACAAGTTTTTTTCAGGGAGGTGCGGCATGGAAAATATTTTGAATATCGCCTTTGCCCTGTCGCGCTATATCCTGCCGTTGTTGGCCCTTTATGTTGTAGCGCGATGCGCCCGCTCCATGCTGCGCGAACGCTATGAGCCGGAGACCTGGGGCTATCTGGGCCTGCCGGACGGCAGCAATGCGCCCCTGCGCCATTGGGAAATACTCATCGGCCGCTCCCGCTATTCCGACGTTGTCCTCCAGGACGAGCAGGCCGCGCGAAGCCACGCCTCTCTCATCCGCTCGGAGGACGGACAGTGGCGGCTTTACGACCTGGATAAGGGCGGCGTCACGCTCTACAACGGCTTTTCCGTTCCACCGGAAGGCGTCATTCTGCGCGACGGCGATGATTTCACGCTTGGCCAGACCGATCTGCGTTTCATTGACCTGACGGAAGAGGAGCGCGCCATACTCGCCACGCGCCGCAAAAGTCCGGGCCGCATCATAAGGCCGGGGGCCACTCTCATGATGCTGACGCTGTTTCAGGCAATACTAGCCTTTCAGCTCACATTATCGTCTCAGGCCGGGCAGGTCCATCTGATCTGTATGGCCTTCGGTGCGCTGGCGCTGATACAGTGGTGCTACTACCTGATAATGCGCTCTATCCGCCGTACCGGGTTCGAGGTGGAGACCCTCGCGTTTTTCCTGTCGTCCGTCGGTTTTGCGGTCGCTGCGTCCTCCGTACCCGGGGATCTGATAAAGCAGGTCATACTTACCTGCGTAGGTGTGGCAGGTTTTATCTTTCTCGGCTGGTGGCTCCGCGATCTTCACCGCGCTCAGGCCCTTCGCTGGCCCGCTGCCTGCGCGGCACTGCTGTTTCTAGCCGTTAACCTCGTACTGAGCCAGGTGACCTATGGTGCGCGCAACTGGATAGAGATTGGCTCTTTTACGATACAGCCCTCGGAATTCGTCAAGGTCGCCTATGTCTATGCCGGCGCAGCCACTCTTTACAGGCTTTATATGCAAAGGAACCTGTTTCTGTACATCGGCTTTTCCGCAGCATGTGTCGGCGCGCTTGCACTGATGGGAGACTTCGGCGCAGCTTTGATATTCTTTACGACCTTTCTCGTCATATCCTTTCTGCGTTCAGGAAATCTGGCGACGGTCTTTCTTGCCGTGACGGCCGCAGTGCTGGCCTGTATGCTCATACTGTCGGTCAAGCCCTACATCGCTGAACGCTTCGAGACCTGGGGACACGTCTGGGAATACGCCAATGACGAGGGTTATCAGCAGACGCGCACGCTCTCAGCCGCCGCTTCCGGCGGACTGTTCGGAGTGGGTGCGGGCGCAGGCTGGCTCAAGAGCGTCTTTGCCGCCAACACCGACCTTGTTTTCGGCATGGTCTGTGAGGAGCTTGGCTTCATTATCGCCGTGCTATGCGTGTTGGCTATGACCGTGCTGGCGGCTTTCACGGTAAAAAACGCCGCTCAGGGCCGCAGTTCGTTTTACGTCATCGCTGGCTGTGCATCCGTCAGCATGATGATGGTACAGCTTGCACTGAACGTGTTTGGCTCCGTGGATATACTGCCGCTGACCGGCGTCACTTTCCCCTTCGTCTCTGTCGGCGGTTCAAGCCTTATCTCCTGCTGGCTGCTTCTGGCCTTTATCAAGGCTACGGATACGCGCCGGAGCGCAAGCTTTGTCGTAAAGCCCTTCGAGGCTTACCGGGAAGCACCGCAGGACGAGTTTTTCCAGGGCGATGACGAAGAGTTTTTTGACGTCTATGACGACGGGGACGGCTTTCTCCAGGAGGGTGAGCAATGAAAAAAGTCAAACGCCGTGCGGGTGCCGCCCTGCTCATCGTTTTCCTACTCATGGCGGGGCTGGTACTGTTCACAGTAAGGCTGGTTATGCACGGCGCCGACTGGGCAATGTTCTCAGCAAATCAGAGCGTCTATACGGACGGTATCCTGTCCGTCGGCACGCTGACTGACAGAAACGGTGTTGTTCTGGCCCAGGCCGGCAACGGCGGGCGCAGCTATGCCGACGACGCGCTCACGCGCACGTCTGTCCTGCATGTCACGGGCGACTATGCCGGCATGATAGGCACCGGGGCACTGAACATGTTTTCCGACAGGCTGGCCGGATACGATATCCTAAACGGGACATACAGCATAGGCGGCCAGGGTGAAACAGTGGAGCTCACAATCGACTCCGAACTTTGCCGGACGGCTTACAGCGCGCTCTATGGCAGAAGCGGCGCCGTGCTGGTCTCTGATTATACGACGGGCGAGATACTGTGCATGGTCAGCTCGCCGAGTTACGACCCTGATACGAGTCCTGATTTTGACAGTCAGGCATATGAAGGGGTCTTCCTCAATCGCTGTATAAGTTCCGTCTACACCCCGGGTTCGGTATTTAAGCTCGTCACGCTCGCTGCGGCGATAGAGAACATCCCTGACCTGTACGAGCGCAGCTTTTACTGCGGCGGCAGCGTGACGGTGGACGGGGCCACTGTCAACTGTACAGGCTGGCACGGCAGCCAGACCATCGAGCAGGCGCTTGCAAATTCCTGCAACTGTGCCTTTGCGGAGCTTTCGCTGGAACTCGGAAGCGACAAGATAATAAGCACGGCCGATTCATTCGGCCTGACATCCGGTCATGAACTCAACGGCATATCCACTTCCGCGGGCAGCCTGGATCCGGCCGGGGACGGCTCTTCTGACCTGGCCTGGCTGGGAATAGGCCAGTATACCGACCTTGTCTCCCCCTTTGCCATGCTGCGTCTGGTATCGGCCATAGCAAACGGCGGGACCTGCGTCGAACCAACTCTTCTGCCAGGAGAGAGCGCAGGAGAGACCAGGCTGATGGGTGTCACGACCGCGGCGTCGATATCCTCTATGATGAATTATAACGTCGAGTACTCATACGGGAGCTGGAATTTCCCGGGACTGAGCGTCTCCGCCAAATCCGGCACCGCAGAGACCGGCACCGGCACGTCACATGCGTGGTTTGTCGGTTTTCTGAACGATAACAACCATCCCTACGCATTCGTCGTCGTTATCGAAGACAGCGGCGGAGGCCTTGCAAACGCTGCGCCCGTTGCAAACGCCGTTTTGCAGGCGGCAGTCGATTAAGGAGCTGCTTATGAAAAAATTCCTAAAGAACAACTTCTGGACAGTTTATCTGCCGCTTTCAATCCTTTACAGCGAGCTTGTAACGCAGCTGTGGTGCTTCCGCGGCGTGTCGGCCAAAGGTATAATGTATGCGTCAATGTTCGGCATCGCGGCGAGTTGCCTTGCGCTCGTCGTCTGCCTGATAAAACCAGGCAGTTTTTTCCGCCGCGCGCTCAGTGTCACCCTTTTTCTGTCATTTCTGCTCTATGGCACACAATCGGTGTATTACCACATTTTCAAGGCTTTTCTGTCACTGACCTCTGTGGGCCAGGCAGGCACCGTCTTTGAGAACTTCTGGCGCGAGGCGCTGACCGGTATCTTCCGCTCGAGCCCGATACTCGTATTTCTGTTTCTTCCCACGCTGTTCTGGCTGATCTTCGGCAAAAAGCTCAGCCCGGAGAGCGTTACATACCGGCACAGAGCGGCTTATGCCCTGTTGTTTCTGACCTTCCAGGTCTCCGCAACGGCCATAGTCTCCACCGACACCTCTGGGGTCATGTCCGTATCCTACCTCTATTCGCAGTCCTATGTTCCGGAGCTTTCCGTGCGCTATTTTGGCATCATCACCAACCTAAAGCAGGATCTGCTCTCTCTGCCGCAAGACGGTCTGGCGCAGACCATCAATGAGATCGACAGTGTTCTGGATGATCCCGAGACGCAGCAGGA
>CAZSRK010000023.1:0-14149 GCA_964609305.1 uncultured Oscillospiraceae bacterium | reverse complement strand
CAGACACAGCAGGAACAGACCGGTCCGGAGCACGATCCGGAGCCGGTGGAGGAGCCCGATGACATAGAGTACGGTCCAAATGTACTTGAGATTGATTTTGACAGCCTGATCGAGGGCGAGACCGACAGTGTTATCTCCGGGATACATGAGTTTTTCTCAGAGGCCGAACCCTCAAATAAGAACGAGTACACCGGACTCTGGGAGGGTAAAAACCTCATCTGGATCGTGGCGGAGGGTTTTTCCTCCTGGGCTATCGACGAGACGCTCACCCCCACGCTCTATAAGCTGGCAAACTCCGGTTTCGTCTTTGAAAACTTCTATAATCCGCTTTGGTATGTTTCTACCAGCGACGGCGAGTTCACAACGCTGTTGTCGCTTCTGCCGCGCTCCGGCGTGTGGAGCATGTCCCGCTCTTCAAGCGATCTCATGCCCTTTGGCATGGGAAATATCCTGTCCAAATACGGTTATAACTGCATGGCTTTCCACAACGGCTGGGCCTCCTACTACGACCGTGACGAGAGCCATCCGAACCTTGGCTATGATTTCAGGGCAAATGGCGCCGGGCTTGAGGTCACGGACGAGTGGCCCCCCTCCGACCTCGAGATGATGATAAACTCCATCCCCGAGTATATTGGTTCCGAGCCCTTCCACACCTATTACATGACCATAAGCGGTCACATGTATTACACCTTCATGGGCAACACGCAGTCCGCCAAGCATGAAGATGAAGTCGCAGACCTTCCCTATTCCTCCAACGCCCGCGCTTATGTCGCCTGCAATATGGAGCTTGATCTTGCGATCGAAGAACTTATAAATCAGCTTGACGAGGCCGGCATACTCGAAGACACTGCCATCGTGCTCTCCGGCGACCACTACCCCTATGGGCTGGAGTATGACGAGACCGAAGAGCTCAACGGCGGGCCGGTGGAGCGCAATTTCGAGCTCTATCACTCCACCCTCATCATGTGGTGCGCCGATATGGAGGAACCTGTTTACATCGAAAAGCCCTGCTACTCGCTGGATATACTGCCCACTATCTGCAATCTCATGGGCGTGGACTATGACTCCCGCCTTATTATGGGCCGAGACATACTTTCTGACAGCGAGCCGCTTATCATCTTCGCCAACCGCAGCTTCATAACGGACAGGGGCCGATACAATGCGACTGCTGACCAGTTCATTCCCAACGATGAGAGCGAGTGGGAAAGTGAGGAAGAGATGAACGAATATGCCCTGTCTGTCATGCAGCATGTCAATGACATGTTCGACGTATCCAAAAACATTATCGATTACAATTACTACGCCACAATATTCACTGAGGATTAGACCCATATTTCAGGCCTTATCCTCGAAACGGACGACGGAAATATGATAGATATATCTGTTCATAAACTTAAAAAATCCTTTGAGGTCGGCAAAGACCTGCTCGTCGATATCAGCTTTGAGATAAACGCCGGCGAGCGCGTCGGCATCCTCGGGCGCAACGGCTGCGGCAAAACGACGCTGTTTCGCCTTCTGACCGGCGAGCTCAGCGAGGACGAGGGCAGGATCGTCATCCATTCCGGCCGCCGGATAGGCATGATATCGCAAATCCCCCGCTTTCCCGAGCACTTCACAACCGAGGACGTGCTCAAAACCGCGCACGAGCGGCAATACCGCATCTCCCAGAAGCTTGAAGAGCTGGCCCTTCAAATGGCAGAAGACCCATCAGATGAGATACTGCGTGAGTATGACCGCCTGACAGCCGACTTTGAGCGCCTGGGCGGATATGACATCGAGTTCGAACGCGACAGGGTTGCAAACGGCCTCGACATTCCCCAGGCAATGCGCAGCCAGCCATTCTCAACGCTCTCCGGCGGCGAAAAAACGCGCGTGAACCTCGCGCGGCTCATTCTCGAGGACACGGACATACTCCTGCTCGACGAACCTACAAACCACCTTGACCTGCACGCAACGGAGTGGCTGGAAGAGTATCTGCTCAAATTCCGTGGGACTGTTCTGACAATCAGCCATGACCGGTATTTTCTCGACCGTGTCGTCCAGCGTACAATAGAGATCGTGGACGGTAAATGCGAGTTTTACAGCGGCAATTACAGCTTTTACGTCGAAGAAAAGGAACGCCGGTATCAGGAAAAGCTGCGTCAGTACGAGAAGGAGCAGGCAAAGATCGCCCAGCTCCAGCAGGCCGCGGACCGCATGAAGGTCTGGGCCTTTATGGGAAACGACAAGCAGTACAAGCGTGCTTTTGCGATGGAAAAGCGTATTGAACGCATGCGCACAACGGATAAACCCAAAAAGGACAAAACAATGAAAGTCCGCTTTTCCGAACGCGAGTTTCACGGCGACGAGGTGCTGGTGACCGAAGGGCTGACCAAGTCATTCGGTGGAAAGACGCTGTTTGAAAACGTCAGTCTCGAGATAACGGGCGGGGAGCGCATCGCTCTCATCGGTGACAACGGAACCGGGAAATCCACCTTTATAAAGCTCATCATGGGCGAGGAAACTCCCGATTCCGGCTATCTGTACCGAGGCCCATCGGTCAAAACCGCATATCTTCCGCAGATAATCCATTTTGACGATGCGAACCTTTCTCTGGTCGATACCGTCATATCAGAGGCTCACTGCTCAGCTCAGGCAGCGCGGGACAGACTGGGCGCGTTCATGTTCTACGGCGAAGATGTATTTAAGCCCGTATGCGCGCTATCCGGCGGCGAGCAAAGCCGGCTTCGGCTGTGCATACTCATGCGGGACGAAATCAATTTCCTTATACTCGACGAGCCGACGAACCATCTTGACATATCCAGCCGTGAATGGATAGAGGCCTGCCTTTACGATTACGGCGAAAGCCTTCTCTTCGTGTCACACGATCGATATTTTATAGACCGTTTCGCAACGCGCATATGGCTGCTTGAAAACGGAACGATAACTGATTTTCACGGCGGATACCGCGAATTCCTGCAAAAGCGTGAGCGGCTTGAAAACGTTGAGCGAGCAAAAAAAGCACAGGAGAAAAAAGCGCATAAGAAGGAAAAGCCGAAATCTGCCCCTTCCCCCGAAAAACAGCTTGCCAGGCTCGAACGGGAAATCACAAAAATCGAGGAGCAGCTTTCTGAGTGCGATCGGCAGGCGGAGGAATTCTCCACAGACTACGAAAAGCTTATGGAGATCGATGAGCACCGCAACCGGCTCGATGAGCAGCTTACCATCCTGTATGAACAGTGGGACTCTCTATCGCAGGAAGTTTGAAAAATGAAAAAATATCTGCTGACCGTGCTTGCGGCCATATGTCTTCTGGCCGCAGCGGTGTTCAGATTTGCGCTGATCGGTTATTCGACGCTTTCACTTTGTTTTCTGGCGCTTGCCGCACTGCTGGCTTTTTACCAGCTTGCGGCCATCAAAAAACTTAAAAAGACGCGCATCGCAGTCACGGTGCTGCTGATGCTGGGCGTTGCGGCTTTCGCCGTGTTTGAAGCTCCGGTCATCACCGCCTCGCGTGGCGACAGCGACGCGCAGGCAGATTATCTGATCGTTCTTGGAGCCGGCGTCAACGGCAGCACTCCCTCTCTGTCCATGATCGACAGATTGACGGCTGTAAAAGCCTATCTTGAGGAGTATACGGATTCAATCGCGATTCTCTCCGGCGGACAGGGCCCCGGCGAGGACATGACTGAGGCTCAGGCCATGTACGACTGGCTCACCGGACAGGGGATCGACGGGAACAGGCTTATCCTTGAGGAGGACTCATCCTCGACGGAGGAAAACATCGTCTTTTCGTTTGAGATAATAGACGGTCTTGGGGGCTCATCCGCCAGTGTCGCTGTCTGTTCCAGCGAATACCACCTGTGCCGCGCAAAGTACCTTGCCGCACAGTTGGGCCGTAACGTGCTTACCGTCCCGGCCCGGACCAGCCTGTTCGTCTTACGGATAAACTACTTCATCCGGGAGGGCTTTGCCATGGCCTATTACAGGGTTTTCGGATAAAAATAAAAGAAATCCCCTGCCGCTCCTGTCGGCAGGGGATTTTTTATATTCTACCCGGGTTGGTTCCGCTTTGTATCAGGCGGCAAGCCAGACAAGCACGGTCGCGCCCATAGCACGGCTTGCACTGCCGTTGGGGTCAAAGGTGTTGTTGCCAACGCCGTTCATGATATCCTCGGAGATACAGTAGGCAACACCCTCCAGAGCCCAGTCGGCGACGGAATCAGCATCATCTATCGTCAGCTCCGTATCGACGGTGATATCACCCTCTAGTTCGGCATATCCTAGGATGATTTTCGCCATCTGCTGGCGTGTCAGATCCCCGTTGGGGTCGAATATCCCATCGCCCATTCCGTCGATGATTTTATTCTCGTATGCCCAGATAATAGCGTCGGAGTACCACGCACCGTCGACGCAGTCGCTGAATATCTCAGAGACATTGCCGCTGACCTCCGGCTCGCCGGCCAGACGGTAGAGCATCGTGACTATCATGCCTCGGCTCATATCGCGGGTGGGCTCAAAGGTCGTGGCGCTCATGCCGTCCATGAGCCCCTGCTCATATGCAGCGACGACATATTCATAGAACCAGTCGCCCGGATCGACGTCCGTGAAGGGCTCCTGCTCAGAATAGATCGTGATACGGCCCTGCGGCTCGGCATACTCCTGTCCAACGACACCGCCGAGCACGGTGGTTATATACTCCACGACTGCCTCATCCAGTGCTATGCCGGTGTCGACAGCCTCAGACGCTGACAGAGCGTAATAGGTGTCTCCGCCGGCAGCGAGAAAGTCGTTTGTGACGACCAGATAGGTAGCGTCAGGGTCAAACGCCTTACCGTTTATACTGGTAATGGTCACACGGTTTATGCTGCTCGGCCCATAATAGGTGGAGCCTGGATAAGTCTCCTCATTGGCGTCGTACTCAGCGCTTGTGTTGACAGTAAATTCTATTCCCGACACCTGCGGGAACGAACCGGTCGCCTCCGGCGTGCAATAGGTGGAGGCTTCAAGAGTCTCAAGCAGGACCGAGCCGCTCACGGTGACATAAACTACCGTGTTGCCAAAGGGCAAAACCGTGTTTATGTCTTTCTTTGTGATATCGCCCGCCGGGATGGAGGCACGGATGCTGCCTCCGTTTTGCAGGGATATCACATTCTCCGCTGGCACATCAAGCTCGCCGTCTTTCGTTGCATACCAGAGAATAGCATCAGCGATAAGGTCGCCAAGGTTAGTCTCCTCGGTGCGGTTACCGGGATCGCGCTCGCCGTTGAGGTCGACCTCAGTGCTGGCAAACACGGTGCCGTACTGCTCATCAATGTCAGCGATGATGCTGTCGGCAAGCGCCTTGACCGTCTCGTCCTCGTTCTCATATGTAGTAAGGTCTACAAGATAGTTGTCGACAATGCCCTGGTCATCGAGCACGATAACGCCGACATTGGCAAGCCCGGTGCCGGTGGACTGGATAGGCTCGCCATTCTCGCCTTCCGTCATAACAGTATGGGAGTGCCCGTCGATTATAAAATCGATGCCCTGCGTATTTGCATACAGGTCGCTCGAGCGGTTCGGCTCGGACCCGGTGTCGACGCCAAGATGGGATAAGCATATAACGACGTCACAGCTCTCCTCATTTTTGAGGTAGTCGGTCGTTGTCTGTGCATATTCGTACAGGGCCTCCTCTGCCATGAAGGTAACACCCTCTATCTTTGCGGGATGTGCCTTTGTGGTGGTCTCCGGCGTGGCAAGGCCAAAAAATCCGACCTTGAGCCCGGCGACAGTCTCACCCACATATGCAGATCCGAATACGCGCTCCCCGTCATAGCGGATGTTGGATGTTACCTCAAACTCCGCCTTCTCAAGTATGGTTATCAGGTTTTCGTACCCATAGTCAAACTCGTGGTTTCCGAGGGTGACTATGTCGTAGCCAACGGCATTCATAAGCTCGATGGCGGTCTCGCCCTCTGAGGCGTTGACCGTCGGGTCGCCCTGTATGAAGTCGCCGGCGTCAGCAAGGACCACTTCCGCCCCCTGCTGCTCAAACTCAGCCTTCAAAGCCGCAACTTTTGCATAGCCGCTGATCGCACCGTGCACGTCGTTGGTGTGCAGTATGACTGTCTTTCCCGACAGGTCCCCTTCGACGGCAAATGCGGCCGTGCCAAGGGAAAATACCATGGCCAGAATCAGCAGCAAAGCAAAAAGCTGCTTGCAGTTTTTCATGCTAACACCTCACAATAATAATATTTCCGGGTATTCCTTCATTTTAGCACATACAGACGTCGATTTAAATCATTTGTTGTTTTTTTGTGCAAAAAGTATATAAAAAGTACAAAATGGACGGATATCCCCACTGCCGGGGGACATCCGTCCAGCATACATATATGATTACAGGGACTTCACTGCCTCATAGGCACTAAGCACGGCATCCCCGATCAGTCCCGCGCTGACGCAGTCGCCGATTGGCTTTACCACGGGCGCGCTGCCGTCAAACGACGCGGCGGTCTCATGGTCAGACCCCATACCGGAAGCGTTTATGAAAGTGTCGGCCGCGACAAACTTTTCTCCGTCTGCTCCCTCAATTACAACGCCGTCTTTTCTGATCTCACGGCAGGCATAACCCTTGTATATCTCGGGTTTGAGCTTGTCGAGCCAAATAAGATGCGTATCTGCACTGCCGTCCGCCGGACGTCGTGGCTGTACCTTTCGCATCAGCTCCGCCGAGCGGCTTATAAGGATTACCTCTCTTCCCGCATCGGCAAAATGGATCGCCGCCTCACAGCCGGTAAGCCCGCCGCCGATTATCGCGATAGTCCCGTGCACCTTTTCCGGACACAGATAGGCTTCTACCGCGGTTATCAGGTTTGCGTCCTCCTCCACGGGTACAGGAAGGGACAACTCTCTGCCGCCGCAGGCGACGATCACGGCGTCATAGCCCCCGGCCTTTATCAACTCCGGCGTCGCCTCGGTGTTCAGCTTGATTTCAACGTTAAGCTTGGGCAGCCGCTTTGCCACATTATCCTTCAGGCGTCTTACATCGGTTTTGAACCTGTCGGCATCCGTGTAGTTGAGAATGCCGCCGAGCCGGTCCGCCTTCTCATAAAGCGTCACGCTGTGGCCGACGCGCCCGGCGTACTCTGCCGCCTTCATGCCGCCGATGCCGCCGCCCACTACCACCACCTTCAGCGGCCTGTCAGCCTTCTCTATGCCCTTGTCGAGCAGCTCATATGGCCGCACAGAGCAGTGGTCATTGTTACGACAGATGACGCAGCGCAGGCAGTTATCTATCTCTTCGGGCTCTCCCCTTTGCGCTTTGCAGGGGAAATCCGGGTCCGCAATAATAAGCTGGCGCGCCATTATGACAAAATCCGCCTTTCCATCACGGATTACCTCCTCGCAGAGGTCCGGATCGCTCATGGAGCCAACAACGCCGACCTTGATGTTCTTGACCGCCGCCTTTATCGCCGCCGCGGATGCGACGTTGAGGCCCATTGGGAAATAGGAATTTGCGGTCACGCGGGTGTTATAGACAGGCTCAGTGTGCAGCCCGCCGCTTATATGCGCGATGTCCACAAGGCCCGGGTGTTTGTCAAGCTCCCTGAAAAACTCGATGCTGTTTTCAAGCTCTACAACGCCGGGAATATACTTTTTGTCGGTTATTGGGTTTATATTCTCCTCGGCAGAAAAACGCAACTCTATAATGAAATCCTCTCCAACGGCCTTCCGGATGCGCTCAAGCACCATTATAGGGAAGCGCGCGCGGTTTTCCGCACTGCCGCCGTATTTGTCGGTGCGTTTGTTAAATCGCGGGGATATCCACTGCGCGAAGATAAATCCGTGGCCGCTGTGCAGCGTCGCACCGTCGAGTCCGCACTCTTTTGCTGCCCGGCAGCAGTGTGCAAAAGCGTCCGCAACCTCGTTCATGACCTCCTCGGTCATCTCGTTGACATGCTTGCCGTCGCTGGAATCCATGTTCAGTTTCTGGCTGGTGACGCCGTCCCACGGCTCTGACATTACCGTCTCAATCGGACCGTAGACTTTGGGATATGTATAAGGCGTACCGTCGGCGTGAGTGGGTTCAGGGGGCTGCGGCATCATTTTGCGCATCTGCACCTGCGCTTCGGGCAGGTTGTCATAGTCGCGCGAGTACATACCCATATGCCCAAAGTGGACAAAGGCCAGCGCGCCATATTTATGCATGGTCTCGACATATTTGCCAAAGCTCTCGCACAGCTCCCTCGTCGGCGCGTCGTCCGTGAAAAACCAATAGTGTGAGGACACCGCGCTGCCGTACTGGACGTCGTTTTCCCCTGTGACGATGCGGGCGACGCCGCCCTGAGCGATGCGCTCATACTCGGCGATGGTCTGATCGCTCATCTTGTAGGGCGCCCCGGGGTCCATATTCCCCAGCGGCGCAAGCAGTATACGGTTTTTAAATGTCTTTCCGCGCACGGTTATCGGGGAAAACAGGTTTGGATACATGGTTTCCGTCATTTACTTCACTCCTGTCTTGATTGACCGGCGGCGTTTTGCCGGCCGTATGTCAGATTTTGAACAGTTCGTCCTGATCCAGCTGATGTATACCGTGCCGGCCGAGTATCTCAGTAACGCGCTCGTTGTCGTCGACACGGATTATGACATACGCCGACTCCTTCTTTTTGGATATGAACGCGTACATATACTCCACGTTTATGTTCTCCGAACCGAGGACGTTGAGAACGTTGAGCAGTCCACCCGGCTCGTCTGGTATCTCGATTGCCAGCACGGGAGTGACCGAAACAACGTAATTTGCATCCTTGAGAACGCGCGCGGTCTTGTACGGGTCGTCAACTATCATGCGCACCACGCCAAAGTCCCGGGCTTCAGCGACGGAGAAAGCGCGCATGTTGATTCCGTTGTCACTGAGGAAACCGGTCAGTTGAGCAAAACGGCCAGGCTTGTTTTCAGCAAAAACGGAGATCTGGTTTATTGTCGTTATCATTTGACTGCCTCCTGTTTTAATAAAGATTTCTCTTGTCTATCACACGCACCGCCTTGCCCTCGCTTCTGGGCAGGGAATGCGGACTGACAAGACGGACGGTTGCATAGATACCAAGCATTGCCTTGAGCGCGCTGACAAGCTGGTCCTCCCTGTCGGAGATGCGGCTGAGGTTGTCGGAGAACATCTCTTGCGTCATCTCGACCTGGATTTCAAGCTGGTCGGAGTAGTTTTCGCGGGACACGATGATCTGATAGTTCGCGGGATAGCCGTGGTTCATGAGCACGGTCTCTATCTGGGACGGGAACACATTTACGCCCTTGATGATGAGCATATCGTCGCTTCTTCCCATGGGCTTTGACATCTTGACAAAAGTCCTGCCGCAGGAACATTTCTCGCGGGAGAGCACGCAGATATCCTTCGTGCGGTAGCGCAGGAGCGGGAACGCCTCCTTGGTGATGCTGGTAAATACCAGCTCGCCGCGGCTGCCCTCCGGCAGCACCTCCCCCGTCTGGGGGTCGATTATCTCGGCGATGAAATGGTCCTCATTAATATGCATGCCCGTCTGTTCGGAGCACTCAAAGGATACTCCGGGCCCGCTTATCTCGGTCAGGCCATAGATGTCATATGCTTTTATGCCGAGCTTGGCCTCGATATCCCGGCGCATCTCTTCGGTCCAGGCCTCGGCCCCGAAGATGCCCATCTTGAGCTTTATCCTGTCACGCAGGCCCTTTTCGCAGATCGTCTCAGCCAGATAGGCGGCATAGGACGGGGTGCAGCACAGTACCGTCGCCTCCAGATCGCACATGAACTGTATCTGGCGTTCGGTGTTGCCCGAGGACATGGGTATCGTCATAGAGCCGAGCATGTGGGACCCGCCGTTAAGGCCCGGCCCACCGGTGAACAGCCCGTAGCCATAGGATACCTGCACCACATCGTCCGTCGTCGCACCGGCGGCGACCAGGGCCCTTGCGCAGCATTCGTCCCAGAGGTCAATGTCGTTTTGCGTGTAGAATGCCACGACGCGGCGGCCGGTCGTTCCGCTGGTCGACTGTATGCGAACGACATCGCTCTTTGGTACGGCAAGCAGGCCATAGGGATATGCGTCGCGCAGATCGTCCTTTGTAATAAACGGCAGCTTGTACAGGTCGTCTATGGACTTGATGTCCGCAGGCGTCACACCCTTTGCCTTCATCTTTTCGCGGTAATAGGGCACATTGTCATAGACATGCTTCACCTGTTTGGGCAATAGCTCGTTCTGCAGCGCCTTTATCTCTTCCCTGCTGGCGCACTCCATTCTAGGATTGAAATATTTTTCCATAATTCATGTTCCTTCCCTTATGTATAGAGAATTTGCTGTAATTGAATTTTATACTATTTTTCAATAACAGTAAATAATAATTTGACAGCAAACGGCATTATTTTGTGCTTAAGCCGCACATTTCCGGCCCACTGCATCCTGTCGAAAAGGAGAAATGGCAGATTACAGCGCAATTGGGAAACTTAACTTTCAGTTTTTTTCAAAAGATATGGCATAAAAAAACAGGTATGTTATAATGTCGAATGTAAATGGGCGGGGTGCAAATGCGCCTGCGCCCGGAGCAAAATACCGGCAATTTACCCCGGAATACTACCGGGCGAGACAAAAATGAGAGGAGAATACATAATGCCCTTTTGCAGCAATTGCGGTCAGCCCCTGGCGGACGGAGCAAAGTTTTGCGGAAATTGCGGGGCCCCTGTGACTTCCGCCGAGCCTGCGCAACCCTCGCAGCCCGCGGCGGACACTTCGGAATCTACGCAGCCGGCGTACAGCACTCAGGGTGGGACCGGTTATCAGTCCTACGGCGAGCAGAGCTATCAGCCCCAACAGCCCTACGGTGAGCAGAGCTATCGGCCTCAGCCGTCATTTTCCACACAGGACGGCACCGGGTATCAGACCCAACAGACCTATACCGGCAACGGCCGCATACCGCCTGACGTCCCCTCCAAAGGTAAACCTAAGACCGGGCTGATAATCGGCATAGTCGCGGCAGTCGTCGTGGTGGCCGCAGTACTCATCTTTATCTTCCTCTTTACCGGCCGGGATATCAATTTCGCCGGTTACTGGGAATGTGAAGGAATAGATTATGGCGGCGTTGAGATCGTCGACGAGGTCGACGGGATAGACGTCTCCGACCTTGCTGCACTGATGCTAAACAGCGATCAGACCTTTACCATGACGCTGTATGGCGAAGGTTCGCAGACCGGCACATGGAGTTCCAGCGGCAGGACTGTCACCCTGACAGCAAATGGAGAGTCTGTTGAAATGTCTTACAGGGATGAGGAACTCAGAGTTGACCTCTCCTCCGGCGGCGAGACCTTCATACTTTATTTTGAATATGCCGGCGCCCGTGCACCCGCCGGATTTGGCGAGGCCAGCGTACCCGCGACCACGCCTCCCAGCGATAATGTGCAGAATACTGACGAGCCAAGTGCTGATCCCACGGAAGTTCCGGCTGCTGACCCGAACGTTTCCACAGAGCTTGGCGCCGAAGCGTATTATGATTTCGGCGACTTCACCGTTGAGATTCTCGGCGGACAGCCCGCTTCCGATGATTACACGGATAACTGCTTCCGCGTGTTCTACCGTTTTACCAACAATACCTATGAGCCCACCAGCGCCTGGATGGAGCTTTATCTCTACGCTTATCAGGACGGCGTAGAGCTTGACACCGACTGGGTCGATGGCGCCGAAACCGACGATTAACATCATGCCCGGCGCCAGCATAGTATGCAGCCAGGTTTTCAGCCTGAACGGCAGTTCCCCGCTGACCTTCTATGCCTGTGAGGATTGGGACCTTAATGAGACCGAGTGTGCAACCGGTTCCTTTGACGTTGCATCCGACACCGCTGCGGATATCGACTATTCGATACCAGCGGTCACTAATCCGACCTGGACTGAGAATCTGACCGACGAATACACCTGGGATAATTTCTATGTCTTTATCGACTCGGCGGAGACCACCACATCATGGGACGGCACCGATCTCATACGCGTCTACTTCGACTGGACCAACAACACCGACGGAGCCACCAGCTTCTGGATGGAATCTACGGTAATTGTCCTTCAGGACGATGTCGAGCTATTCTCCGGCTATGCTGACGAGGAAAGCGTATCCGATGATATGTTCAGCTCCAACATTGAGCCGGGCAGCAGCGTAACGGTCAGCAATTGCTACGAATTGCGCAGCACCTCACCGGTCGTCGTGCTGGTTTACAACTGGGATGCTGACGAATATATCGGCTGCACTTTCTACTTCAACAATTGACCACAGTATATAACAGGAAAAATGGGAAGCTTCGGCTTCCCATTTTTATTTATCGGACATTTTCAATCATATCGGACATCGATCACCGGCTCGCAGGCAAAAACGACTTTTCCCCGTTGCCGCAGAGGTATTGAACTGATTGTCGATTTGTGGTATGTTTTAACGTATTAAATAGAAAAATGGAGATGAGGCTGTTATGTAGAGGATAGATATGAGCGGATGGGACCGCGCGTCGATCTTCACCAATTATCTGGACGTTGAGTTTCCTTATATCAACATCGGTTCCCGCGTGGACGTCTCCCGCCTGTTGGATTTCACCAGGCGCGAGGGGCTGTCCTTTTATTTTGCGCTGGCCTTTGTCGCGGTCAAGACGGCTGATTCAATAGAGAATTTCAGATATCGTTTCGATGACGACGGGCCTTTTGTCATCGAAAAGAACACCCCGATCCTGACGCATCTGCGGCGGGGTGAAGAGCTTTTCGTCATGCTCAAAGGCCCTGATACTGATGATATATTTGAGTTCTGCAGCGCGCTGCGCCGTATGTCTGACGACCCGGATGCCTCTCACACACTGGATATTGAACACCGCCGGGATATCGTTAATTTCTCCTGCATCCCCTGGATAGATTACACCCACTTTGTGCGCACGATACGTAAGGTAGGACGCGACTGCAACCCCAAGATGTCCTGGGGCAAATACACGACCGAAAACGGAAAAACCACTCTGAATTTCTCCGTTCAGGTCCATCATGGCCTGATGGACGGATACCACGTCGGTCGGTTTTATAACGAGCTTGAGAAACGCCTTATGGCGTATTGAACATTCTGATAAAACCCAATAAAATCCAAATAAATGTAAGAGAGGTGCTCCGCAGTGCTGATATATCTTCAGATGATCGAAACCCCTGAAGACCAGTCAAAATTCATTGAGCTTTATACTTTTTATAAGGGGCTTATGTTTCATGTTGCCAACAAAATGCTGAAAAATGAGGCCGACGCTGAGGATGTCGTACATCAGGCGTTTCTTTCCATAATCGATCATTTGCAAGATATTTCCGAAATTGAGTGTCCGGAAACTCGCGCCTATGTCGTTATAATAGTTGAGCGCAAGTCGCTTGATATTATTCGCACGAGGAAAAGAGCCGCCGAAGCTCCTTACGAGGACGCGATCAGCGGCTTTGAGTTTCCCATGCCCGGCGACAGTGGTCTTGCCGACGCGATATCAAAGCTTCCCGCACGGTACCGGGAGGTTTTGTACCTGCGCTATGTCTACGGTTACAGCACAAAAGAGATCGCAGACATGTTGGACATGAAAACGGGCTCGGTACAGAAACTCATATGGCGTGCGAAAAACAGCCTCAACGAAATTCTTGAAAGGGAGGAGTTTTCTGATGCGTAGCTTCATGTTTACTGAGGCCGAGTTTAAGGCTGCCGTCATAAAGTCGCACAAGGCTTTTATGGACTCCCTCCCGAAGCCGGAGGATTGTCCCGAACATGAATTTTCGCAGCAGTTTATTCTGAAAATGCAGCGTCTCTTTGCCCTTGACAGGCGCCGCCGCAGGTTCCGCAGCATAAGGAGGAATGTCGCGGCGGTCTTTCTCACGATACTCATCGGCCTGAGCGCGTGGCTGGCCGTGGACACCGATGCGCGCGCGGCGGCGATCAGATGGGTCAAAGAGTTCTTTAATGAGTTTATCGTGTACAGGATCACCGACGAGGATGAGACGCAGGATATGCCCAACTTTGTCCTGTCGTGGATGCCGGAGGATATAGGCTTGGTCAGTTATCTGGAAGATGAAACTCACAGTAGCGCATATTATTCGGATGGCGAAGAAACAATTAATACGCAAATTGCAATAACAAGTTGAACACTTCCGGGTAGATGGGACGGCAG
>CAZSRK010000022.1:9659-38070 GCA_964609305.1 uncultured Oscillospiraceae bacterium | reverse complement strand
AAAAAATGGTGCTTTAGTTTTTAAATTAAAGAGTAAATTTTTGAAAGGAGTGAATGCTGTGAAACAGGTCCTGCAGCAGTTAAAGCAATATAAGAAAGACAGCTTGCTTTGCATCGGGCTTACGACTCTTGAAGTGATAATGGAGATACTGCTTCCGTTCATCACCTCACTGATAGTCAGCAAGGGTCTGGAAGCTGCAAATCTGCCGGCAGTTTACCGGTATGGCATTATAATGGTCGTCATGGCCTTCATGAGTCTTATATTCGGCGGTACAGCCGGAAAATTTGCTGCCAGCGCCTCATCGGGCCTGGCGGCAAATCTGCGTGAGGCGATATATGCCAATATACAGACTTTTTCTTTTTCCAACATCGACAAATTCAGCGTTCCGGGGCTGGTCACCCGCATGACCACCGATATCACCAATATCCAGAATGCTTACATGATGGTGATACGCATGGCGGTGCGGTCACCGCTGACGCTGATCTTCAGCTATATAATGTGCATCATCATCAGCCCAAGACTGAGCTCGATGTTCCTGATCGCCGTGGTTTTCCTGCTGATAGTAATTGGCGGCATCATGCTCGCCACGATGACGATCTTCAACTATGTGTTCCGGAAATACGACGATCTCAATGCGAGCGTACAGGAAAACATCTCTGCCATCCGGGTCGTAAAATCCTTTGTTCGTGAGGATTATGAGATAAACAAATTCTCCCGTGCCGCACAGAATATCTATCGCTATTTCGTAAAGGCCGAGAGCCTGCTGGCCTTCAACAACCCGGCGATGATGGTCGCGGTATATTTCTGCATTATTGCTGTGTCATGGATGGGCTCCCATTTTATCGTGGGCGGCAGCATGACGACCGGTGAGCTGACCAGCCTGTTCAGCTACATCATGTCCCTGCTCATGAGCCTTATGATGCTGTCAATGGTCGTTGTTATGATAAGCATGTCGCTGGCAAGCGTTCGTCGTATAAGCGAGGTTCTCAGCGAGACTCCCGACCTTAAGGAGCCTGAAAACCCCATCACGACCGTGCCCGACGGCAGCATAGATTTCAACGGTGTGAACTTCTCCTATAAGCACGGCAGCGGGAAAAACGCCCTGTCCGATATCGACCTGCACATACATTCTGGCGAGTCGATCGGCGTAATCGGCGGAACCGGCTCCGGCAAGAGCAGCCTCGTTAACCTGATCTGCCGGCTGTACGACGTGGATGAGGGCTCGGTCTGTGTCGGCGGTATCGACGTAAGAAAATACGACATGGAGGTACTGCGCAACGAAGTCTCCGTTGTGCTTCAGAAAAACACCCTGTTCTCCGGTACTATCCTTGAAAACCTGCGCTGGGGCAATCCGGACGCAACCGACGAGGAATGTGCCGAGGCATGCAGGGCTGCCTGCGCCGACGAATTCATCGAGCAGATGCCGGATGGCTACAACACGCGTATAGAGCGCGGCGGCGCGAACGTTTCCGGCGGTCAGAAACAGAGGCTGTGCATAGCCCGTGCCCTGCTTAAAAAACCGAAAGTCCTGATACTGGATGACTCCACCAGCGCCGTCGACACTGCCACCGACGCGAAGATCCGCGCCGCATTTGCGCGTGAGATACCCGGTACCACGAAGATAATCATCGCCCAGCGCATCTCCAGCGTGGAGAACGCGGACCGCATACTCGTCCTGGATAACGGCAGGGTCAACGACTTTGACACACATGAAAACCTGCTGGCGCACAATGCCATTTATCAGGAGATCTATGAGTCCCAGATAAAGGGCGGCGGCGACTTCGACCAGTCCGCGTGAAAGGAGACAGCCATTAATGAAAAACAGATCTTCAGTATCATTTTCAGTTCTCAAACGCACCATAAGCTATATGCTTAGCCATTATAAGATCCCGTTTATCATCGTCATATTATGCATACTTTTGTCAGCGGTTGCAACCGTTATCGGCGCGACATTCCCTGAGACGCTTGTCGACGACTACATCATGCCCATGCTCTCCGGAGGGGAGCAGAATTTCGACGATCTCGCGAAGGATCTGGTCCGCTTGGCCTGTCTCATGGCGGTAGGTATCTTAGCGTCATTTGCCTACGCGCGGATCATGGTCACGGTCAGCCAGGGTACCATGCGCCGTCTGCGCAATGACCTTTTCCGCAAGATGGAATCCCTGCCGATAAGGTACTTTGACACCCATGCGCACGGCGACATCATGTCTGTCTATACCAACGACATTGATACCCTGCGCCAGCTTCTGGGCCAGAGCGTGCCGCAGATTATAAATTCAGTCGTCTCCATGATGGCAACGCTCGTCACCATGATAATACTAAACCCGACGCTGACCATCATCCCTGTCATCACAGCAGTGGTCATGCTTATTGTAACAGCCAAATTCTCTACACTTTCCGGAAAGTACTATGTCCGGCAACAGCGTGATCTCGGTATCGTTGACGGGTTTATCGAGGAAATGCTCGACGGACAAAAGGTAGTCAAGGTATTCTGTCACGAACAGGCGGCAATGGCGGACTTTCGCAAGGTAAACGGTTCCCTTCGCGACAGCGCAGACAAGGCTAACCGCTATGCCAACCTCCTCATGCCCATCAACGCCAACATCGGCTGGCTGAGCTATACGCTGGTGGCCATTGTCGGCGCCATCCTTGGTGTAAACGGCTGGGCCGGAGTTACGATAGGCACCGTCATCACTTTTGTCGGCCTGAACAAAAGCTTTACAAACCCCATAACTCAGGTCAGCCAGCAGGTCAACTTCGTTGTGACGGCCGCAGCCGGAGCGCAGCGTGTCTTTGACCTGATGGATCAGCAGCCCGAGACGGACGACGGCCATGTGGAACTTGTCAACGCCAAGGAGGGCGCGGACGGCGATCTTGTAGAGAGCGAGGAGCGCACCAACGGCTGGGCCTGGAAGGACAGCCAAGCCTCCGACGGTGCTGTCAGCTACACAAGGCTGCAGGGCGGCGTAGTGTTCGACGACGTGGACTTCGGCTATGATGAGAATAAGCTGGTGCTCCACAATATAAGTCTTTGGGCCAAACCGGGCCAGAAGATCGCTTTCGTCGGGGCCACCGGCGCCGGAAAGACGACCATCACAAACCTTATAAATCGCTTCTATGACATTGCCGACGGCAAGATCCGCTATGACGGCATCAATATCAACGAGATAAAGAAACCGGATCTGCGCCGCTCCCTTGGCATAGTCCTTCAGGACACGCATCTGTTTGCCGGCACCGTCATGGGAAACATCCGCTATGGCAATCTCGACGCCACAGATGAGGAGTGCATGGCGGCAGCACAGCTTGCAAATGCCGATGGCTTCATCCGGCGCCTTCCGGACGGTTATAACACGATGCTGACCGGCGATGGGGCAAACCTGAGCCAGGGACAGCGCCAGCTTCTGGCCATAGCCCGGGCAGCGGTCGCCGACCCGCCGGTGCTCATTCTCGACGAAGCCACCTCTTCCATCGACACGAGAACCGAAAAACTCGTACAGGAGGGCATGGACGCATTGATGTACGGGCGCACTACATTCGTCATTGCACACAGGCTTTCCACCGTGCGCAACGCGGACTGCATCATGGTCATGGAACAGGGCCGGATCATCGAGCGCGGAACGCACGACGAGCTGATCGAAAAAAAAGGCAAGTATTATCAGCTATACACCGGAAACTTTGCGGAAGAAACCGCATGACAAGGCCCGGTGGACTAAACACCCCTGTAACGCGAAAGAGGCAAAGTCTGAAAGACTTTGCCTCTTTTTTTCGATAATTATTCCGTTTTCGCCATGTTTTCCTTATATTCGATGCCCCACTGCTCCATCACTGCGATGATCGGGCGCATGGATTCCCCCAGGTCACTCAGGGCATATTCGACTCTTGGCGGCACTTCGGGATAAACCGTTCGCGTGATGATGCCATCTTCCTCCATGGAACGCAAACTATCAGTTAGCACCTTTTGACTGATCCCCTCTAAATCTCTACGCAGCTCGTTAAAACGCCACGGGCGTGCAAGCAGGTTCCGAAGGAACAACAATTTCCATTTACTTCCGACTAATTGCACAGTTGTGGCAACAGGGCAAGCTGGCAGTTCCTCTTTCGTCAGCATCTGTCTCCCTCCTATACAACAAAATATTATGCTGCATCACATTATAATGCAGCACTCCCGAAAAAGCAATCGGCAATGGCTTTTCAAACCCATCTACCAGTCGTATGGTCACAAAAAGGTGACTGGGTAATAAAAAAGTGCGTACTTGTGGGGCTGAAAAAAATCCGTACAATGATAGGTGCAGAGAGCAAAACGGCACTCTGAATACTTAAATGGAGGTCAAAATCATGGCTCTTTCAAATCTCTTGGGATGGAACAAAAAGGAAGCGGCGGCTCCCGCCGCCGCTTGCGGAACAGCCTGCGGTGCCGGCGATAAGCCTGCCGAGGCACCTGCTGCGTGTGGCGCTGCCGATAAGCCGGAAGAAACGCCTGCTGCTTGTGGATCTGCCTGCGGTGCCGGAGATAAGTAAGCAGCCGCAATCCCCATTAAACCTGTTCCCGGCAGGCAGCTTCCTGCCGGGAACGCACGAAATCCCTATTCGGTTTATCCGATTTGTTTAAAAAACAAAAAAGCGAGGGCATAGAAGATGAAACAGTATTTTTCTTTCCAGTGGCATATCACCGACGAATGTGACCAGCGGTGCAAACACTGTTATATTTTTTCTGAGGATAATTGCAAGTGGCCGGACTCCATAAGCTGGCGGCAGATACGCGACGCCTTTGACAATTGCCTGGATTTCTGCGGTGTTTATGGCCGGCTGCCCTACTTTTACATCACCGGCGGCGATCCGATCCTTCACCCGGATTTCTGGCGGCTGCTTGGGTTGATGAAAGAGCACAATATACCATTTACCATTCTTGGAAATCCGTTTCATTTGAACGACGGGGTGTGCCGCAGACTGAAAGAATACGGCTGCGAGAAATATCAGCTTTCCCTTGACGGTATGCGTCAAACCCATGACTGGTTCCGCAAGCCCGGCAGCTTTGACCTCACGCTGGAGAAAATCGGATGTATCAACCGTGCCGGAATCAGAAGTGTGATTATGACTACCGTGTCCGGTACCAACATTGATGAAGTTCCCGATATCATCGACGCTGTGGTAGAGGCCGGGGCCAATATCTTTGCTTTTGCCCGCTATTGCCCTACCAGCGAGGAGAAAGATGTAGGAATTGAACCAATGCGCTACCGTAAACTTCTGGAAACCTGTGATAAAAAATTCAAGGCGTATGAAGCCGCAGGCTGCCAGACCTACTTTAATAAAAAAGACCACCTTTGGACGCTGTACGAATACGAAACCGGCGCTTTCAAAATTCCCGAAGCCGTGGAAGAAGGAATGATCTACGGCGGCTGCAACTGCGGCAACTGCCACCTGACCATCCTGCCCACTGGCGATATCTTTGCCTGCCGCCGGGTACAAAACAGCAGGGTCGGAAATGTATTTGAGGACAGAATCGCCGATGTATGGGTGTGCCAGATGGAAAACTACCGGGACTACGCCAAATTTGAAAAATGCGCAAAATGCGAGCTGCTGGCGTTTTGCCGCGGCTGTCCCGCAGTGGCCAGCGGCAAAGACGGCAATTTCTACGCCGCTGACCAGCAGTGCTGGAAGGAGGTATCCGCGTGATCCCGAAAACGATGAAAGCGGTGGTACTGACCGAGCCTACACAGGCGGAAAATGTCTGTTTGAGCGATGTGCCGGTGCCGCAGGTACGTCCCGGCTGGGTCCTTGTAAAGGTAAGGGCCTTTGGCATGAACCATTCGGAGCAGATACTTCGGCTGAGTGAAATCCGGGCTGATTATATAAGTAAGCCGATAATCCCCGGTATTGAATGCGTGGGTGAGATAGCGGATGCCTCTGACAGCCGTTTTCAGCCCGGGCAAAAGGTCGCTGCTCTTATGGGAGGCATGGGCCGCAGCTTTGGCGGAAGCTACGCTGAATATGCCCTGCTCCCGGCCCACCACGTGTTTGCCGTCTCCTCCCCCCTTTCATGGGAACGGCTTGCCGCTGTCCCCGAAACGTATTTTACGGCCTGGGGCTCCCTTTTTGAATGCCTTAATCTGACGAAGGAGGACACGCTGCTCGTTCGCGGCGGAACCTGTGCCCTCGGCTATGCCGCCATCCAGATAGCAAAGTCCATGGGCTGCCAGGTGATCGCCACTACCCACAGAGAAAGCAAACTTGCCCTGTTGTCTGCCGCGGATCGGGCAGTGCTGGACACGGGCGAACTGGCCGGCACGCTCTCCGGCGTGACAAAGGCGCTGGAGCTCATCGGCCCCAGGACCCTCTATGACACGCTGCGCTGTGTCGAGCATGGAGGAACGGTCTGCAACACGGGTATCCTTGGCGGTGTTTTTACGCTGGACGGTTTTGACCCGATAAAGTTCATTCCCAACGGGGTGTATCTGACCGGCTTTCACAGCAACTGGCCGACGCAGGCGGTGATGGATGAGATATTTGGTTTTCTGTCAGAGCACGGGCTGGAGCCCTGTTTGGGAAAGAGCTATGCCTTCCCGGATATACGCAAGGCATGCATGGCTCAGGACAGTGGAAAGATAAACGGAAAGATCATCGTGCATATGGACGATTGACGAAATCAGCGGTAGGCATCATAATATCCATAAGGAACGGAAACAGGCTTTTCACACCCCCTAGCGCAGCTTTCACAGATATCCGCTCTCCGGGGACGACTCGTAATTTCCCTGAATGCAGATACATACAGAGGTGATATATCATATGTTATTAAAAAAAATGACGGAAGCATCCGCCGAGAACATCACGGAACAGCTTCAAAAGCTCAAAAACGCACTCGTCGCGGCTGACGCCGTTGTGATAGGCGCCGGAGCCGGACTATCCGCATCGGCGGGCTTTGTCTATGACGGGGAGCGCTTCGAGCGCTATTTCTCCGACTTTGAGAAAAAGTACGGCTTTCACGACATGTATTCCGGAGGCTTCTATCCCTATCCAACGCCGGAGGAGTATTGGGCCTTCTGGAGCCGGTATATCTACTGCAACCGCTACGCAGACCCGCCCAGGCCCGTATATCGGGATCTTCTGGAACTCGTCAAGGACAGAGACTACTTCGTTATAACAACCAATGTCGACCATTGCTTCCAGAAAGCAGGTTTTGACAAAAAGCGCCTGTTTTACACGCAGGGTGATTACGGCCTGTTCCAGTGCAGCGAGCCGTGCCGCAATGAAACATATGAAAATGAGGATATCATACGCAAAATGCTCAGCCAGCAAAAGGATATGAAGATCCCCTCCGAGCTTGTGCCGTACTGTCCACATTGCGGAAAGCCGCTGACCATGAATCTGCGCTCCGACGACAGGTTCGTGGAGGACGAAGGCTGGCACATGGCAGCCGAACGATATCAGAATTTTCTGCGGACAAGGGCGAACACGCGCGTGCTGTTTCTGGAGCTCGGCGTGGGATACAACACCCCGGTGATAATCAAATACCCGTTCTGGCAGATGACGGCGGGAAACCCGAGGGCTGTCTATGCCTGTATCAACAGCGGCCAGGCCGTCTGCCCCGCGGATATATGCGGTCAGGCCATATGCATAGATGGCGATATCGGCCTGATGCTCGACCGTATGAAGGAGCTTTAACACAGCGAAAACGTCGCTGTAAGGTTTGACCTTACAGTGACGTTTTCGTATATCTCATCCGTTAACACGGCTTGGGAGCCAGCGATCAGGCATAGAGCGGGAACCTGTCGCACAGAGCCAGCGCGCGGGAGCGTATCTCGTCCTGCCTGGTCTCAAATTCGCGCACAGCCATGACGATAAGCTCCGCCACCTCGGCCATCTCGGGCTCCCGGAAGCCGCGGGTAGTGACCGCTGGGGAACCAAGACGCAGACCGCTCGTCTCCGCCGCACTGGCCGGATCGTTGGGTATCTTGTTTTTGTTGGTCGTAATATTGACCTGTCCAAGACGGGTCTCCAGCTCACGTCCGGAAATCCCCTCGTTCCGCAGGTCGAGCAAAACGAGATGATTGTCCGTCCCGCCGGAGACAAGCTTTATCCCATGCCTGAGAAGCCCGTCAGAGAGGACGGCGGCGTTTTTCACGATCTGCTCGGCATAGTCCTTAAACTCGGGCTGCAGCGCCTCGCCGAGGGCGACAGCCTTTGCCGCGATGATGTGCATGAGCGGGCCGCCCTGTGCGCCTGGGAATACGGCGCTGTTTATCTTTTTTGCCAGATCGGCGTCGTTTGTCAGGATTATGCCGCCGCGGGGACCGCGCAGGGTCTTGTGCGTCGTCGTAGTCGTGACGTGGGCATAGGGTATCGGGCTCGGATGCGCCCCGCCGGCGACAAGGCCGGCAATGTGGGCCATGTCAACCATCAGATAGGCTCCGACCTCATCGGCTATCTCGCGGAAACGCTTGAAATCTATAATACGGGGATAGGCGGAGGCTCCCGCGATGATCATACGGGGCCTGCACTCCAGCGCGGTCCTGCGCAGCTGATCATAGTCGATACGGCCGGTTGCAAAGTCGATGCCGTAGTCAACGATGTTGTAATTCTTGCCGGAGAAGTTGACAGGACTGCCATGGGTGAGGTGTCCGCCGTGGTCAAGGTTCATACCAAGCACCGTGTCGCCCGGTTTGCACAGGGCAAGGTATACTGCATAGTTCGCCTGCGCGCCGCTGTGTGGCTGGACGTTCGCATACTGACAGCCGAAAAGCTTCTTTGCCCGCTCAATGGCGATGTTCTCAACGACGTCCACATACTCACAGCCTCCGTAATATCGTCTGCCGGGATAACCCTCGGCATATTTGTTGGTAAGGACGCTTCCGGCAGCGGCGAGCACCGCCTCGCTTACCACGTTTTCCGAGGCGATGAGTTCGATATGTGTCCTCAGCCTTTCGAGTTCCTGTGAGATGGCGCGGCCAACCTCGGCGTCCTGTGCCGAAACAACGTCGATGAGCTCGTTAACCATGATCATTCAATCCCTTTCTGAATGTATAAGATTTTTTAACAGGTCGGTTCAATATGTTATGGCATAATTATATATGATTCCTGCCGGTATTACAATCGCATAAAACGACAAATTGTTTACTTTTATAAACATGAATATGCATGATTTGCATACCTGCCGGTATCTGCTGAAGAAATCCGGTACTGCCGGCGACTGCGGAAAATTCCGCAGTCGCCGGCTTTTTACACTTATCTTGCCCTATCTGGTTCAGGCCCCTTCTCCGGGCAGGCATACAAGCAGACGGAAAACGCCGTCGCTCACCCCTGCTTCCAGCGTGCCGCCGCAGCGTTCGGTTATCTCCCGCATGCCGGGTATGCCGAAGCCATGCTCCGTCCTGTCCGGCTTTGTGGTGGACAGATCCTCGCGCACGTCCCCGGCAACAGGGTTTTCCACCAGCAGCATAAACAGGCCCTTATCGAACCGGCAGCGCAGGGTAACGCGCGGCTGTCTAGCGCCTCTGACCCCTTCCCTGGCATTGTCAAGGGCATTTCCAAGAAGAGCGCACAGGTCGGTATCCGCAATCGGCAGATCAGAGGGCAGGGACACCGAAAAATCCATGTGCACGCCCTCCCTCTCCAGCTCCGACGCTTTGGCGGACAAAACGACATTTGCTATCTCGTTGTCACAATAGCGCCTGGCTCCGCGCAGGGCATCCAAGTCGCCGAGTTTTATGAGATACTGCCTGGCCTCTTCGGCGTCGCCCTGTTCCAACAGTCCTAACGCAGCGGAAATATGGTTGCGCAGATCATGACGCAGCCGACGGACCTGACGCTCCTGTTTCTGCAGGCCCTGGTAATACACCTCCCGCAGCGAAGCCAGGTGACCGGCCTGCTCCAGCCTCTCATGGTCGGCCAGGACCGTGGCGGTATAGAGCAGGGCCAAGGCGGTGAAAAAGAACAGCGGAAGCATCACAAAAATGGGCAGCATCCCGGAGCCGAACACAGTGGAGGGGTTTTTGCTATAGTAAGGGCTCACCAGGGCGACAGAGGCGAGGATACCAACAAACGGCAATGCGGCCAGCAGCCCGATCAGTCGCCACATCCGCGCCGATATGGTATAGCGCCGAAGCGGCAGCAGGCGGCGAACAGCCAGCAGCGTCAGTCCCAGGACAAGGCCGCGCATCAGGTATTCAAAATCCAGAATCAGCACATACCGACCCCGCGCTGGCAGCATATATAATAATTCATTGCAGGCATCCGCTGTTGCGGCCAGGGTGGCCGTCAGTGTGTAAAACAGCATGGAAACCGACAGCCACTCCGCTCCTTTGCAGCGCCAACCTAGCCACACCATAAAAAACACCGCCGGCAGGGCGTAAAGTATATTCACATAGTCGCCGAAGTAGATGACATTGTTGAACATGAGCCAGGCGGCTCCGTACCGCAGCACCCGGCGCAGGAATCCCTCTCGCCGCTCCAGAAACTTTCCCATCATCACCAGCACGGCCAGCGGCGAGACGAAAGACGCCATCCAGTCCAACATCTGCAGGATAATCAGCACGATACGCATACCTCACCCCTCAAGCTCCGATCGCGCCATGGCAAGCAGAGCCGCCTGACGGCAGGATCGGCTGACCGGCAGGCGTGTGCCGTCGAGCAGCACGACTTCTCCGGCCTCCAGGCTTTCCACTGCGCCCGCACGGACCAGATATCGCTGGTGTATGCGCACAAAGGCACCTCCCAGTTCCGATGCGACCTCATCCAGTTTTGCGTAAAACGTATACCGGCGCTCCGTGGTAACGCAGGTCACCTGGCGCCGGTCCGAGAAAAAGTAAAGTATCTTCTGTATCGGAATACGGTAATACACCTCCCCGCTGCGGCAGATATAGGCTCTGTCCAACTCCCTGTACAGCGCGGACTGCGCCATTTCCAGCACCTGTTCAAGCTGACCGCGCTTTGGCGGCTTGAGCAGATATCCCAGCGCCTGCACGCTGTAACCGTCAAAAACATGCTCGTCATGGCCGGTGACAAACACTATCTGCAGCCCACTGTCCGACGAGCGCAGGCGGCGCGCCGTCTCCATGCCGTCCATATCTCCCATTTCCATGTCGAGAAAGACGAGGTCTAGCTTCCCCGCGTGCTTTTCCAGCCACTGCACAAGCCGCAGGCCGGAAGAAAACTCCAGGATCTGGGCCTGCATCCGCCTGCTTTCCAGCACCCGTTCAAGCTCGGCGCGCAGGACTAGGCGGGCGTCGTAAACGTCGTCACAGATGCCTATACGCAGGTTCATAAAATCTCCTCCCGGAAGCTTATAGTATTGTACCACAGCTCCTGCGTTTCTCCAAACCGAACTTGGCGGAAAACATGCCGAATATGACATCGCACCGGCCGCCGGATGCAAAACTTTACACTCGACACGCGGCAAATTCCCTGCCCGTTTGCGCGCGTGAGCACCCCGTAATAAGCTGGAGTCAGAAAAGGAAGGTGCCATCCCCTCCGGAAAGGAATGTAAATACTATGCTGACAGTCAACGATCTGCACAAATCATATCAGGTCGGAAAGACCTCCTGTGAGGTCCTCAAGGGTGTTTCCCTATCGGTAAAAAGAGGTGAGTTTGTGGCGGTCATGGGCCCCTCCGGCTCTGGCAAGACAACACTGCTAAACTGCATATCCTGCTACATACCCGCCGATCAGGGCAGCATCCTTCTCGGCGGCACAGAGCTTGCCCAGCTTGATGAGAACGCGCTTGCGGAGGTACGCAACAAGAAGCTTGGCTTTGTGTTCCAGGATTTTCTGCTGTTGGACGGCCTTACAGTGCGGGAGAACATACTGCTGCCGGCCATCATCGGCGGCCAGATTAACAGCCAGACAGAAGCCAGGGCCGACCAGCTCTGCGATGTTTTCAGCATCTCCCCTATCAGGGACAAATACCCGGCGGAAATCTCCGGCGGCGAGAAGCAACGCACCGCGGTCGCACGCGCGCTTATAAACCGTCCGCTGCTTATCCTGGCGGACGAGCCCACCGGCAATCTCGATTCCAAGTCCTCGCGCGCGGTCATACGCAGCTTTGAACAGGCAAAGCAGGCGCTGGAAGCAACTATATTCATGGTAACGCACGACTCTTTCGCCGCCTCATTCTGCGACCGGGTAATCATACTTCAGGATGGCGTTGTGTGGCAGTGTCTGGAGAAAGGCGGTCTGGAGCGCAGCGCATTCCAGGATGTCCTGCTCGATGCAATACGGGAAATGGGCAAGGAGTGATATCATGAAAACTTTTTCCGACGTACATTCCCACCTGCGCAGGAAAAACCGCGGGCGCTACACACTTCTTATGGGCTGCTGCTTTTTCTCTGTTCTGCTTATCACGGCATATATATGCATGATGCGCTCACCCACCATCCTCTCCGTCCTGCCTGAGGGCGGAGACAGCCGCAAACAGGTCATGATGGTGTTCGTCCTGGCGGTGATCGGCTGCGCCGTGTTCACAACCTATGCCGCCGGGCTGTTTTTCAGACAGAAATCACGCGAAACCGGCGTGTTCCTGGCTTTGGGTGTCTCCCGCCACCAGCTAAAGGCACTGCTTCGCCGCGAGCTTGCAATCATCTCCCTGAGTTCCTGTACCGCGGGCGCGGCGCTTGGGGCGCCGCTGGCCTGGGCAGTATGGGGCCTGTTCCGTCTGTTTCTTGTTGACTCACAGGAGATGCCGCTTTCCTTTGACCCGCAGGCATACCTGCTTGCACTGGCCTTCGCCGCCTATGTGACGGCAATGCTGTTCTTTCTCGGTGGTCGCTCCGTTAATAAAACGAACATCATCGATATAGTTCAGCAGTCGCATACCTCTGAGCCGATAAGGGGTGTTAAAAAGTGGTATGGTATTGTAGGCATCATCCTGCTTATTGTCGGTGCAGCGGCCGGATATATGATGCCCACGTTCTTTGTCCGGGTACTGCACTGGTACGCGCCCTCCATTGTGACCGGCATACTGTATCTGCCGGCACTGGTCGGAGTGTACATGATACTGCTGCACACGGTCGTCAATGGCTGGCGCAGACAAAAGGGGTATCGGGATATCATCTCCACCGCGCAAATGCGCTTTCAGGGCCGGCAGACGGTCCGCAACATGCTCGTCATGACCCTTTTGATCGCGGGCGCGTACTTTGCCAGCTTTTATTCACCCATGCTCTCGACCAGCTCTGCTTACAGCTTCAGCACAAGGCCCGTGGACTTCGAATACCACTGGCGGCGCGATCAGGACATACCCGGGCAGGACGAGGTGTTGGCCTTGGCTTACGAATACGGAGTGCGCATCAGCTCCTGGGAGCAGCAGGAAGCTGCCTTCCTCGGCGCGGACGGAAACGCAAGCGTAGAGAAAGAGACTCACTACGGCACCACCTATACCGTCGAATACCGGAAGATACTCGGCGGAGCGACATTTTTCTCCGAGAGTGCCTGGAACGCCCTGACCGGACAACAGGTCAATATTGCACAGGGCACCTGCGCCAACGTTCTCGATGACTACGGCAGCAGCAGCTATATCTCCGGCGGCGACGTAACGCTTATAACAAACATGGTGACCCGCGAAAGTCTCAGCGTTACCCCGGTCGGGCCTCTCTTCTATACGATGCTGCTTGGCAGTTATGTGCTCGACGACGCAGACTACGCGCTCATAACGCAGGGCCTTTCCGACATCTGGCTTGAAGAATACATATTCTTCAACGTCGACGACGTGGAGGACAGCTATCCCTTCGCAAAAGCCCTGTTCAATGAGATCGTCGACCGCTCCGGGCCGGATGTGGAGGTCGCAGATTATTACGACATGGTGGAAGCCGCTCTGGCCGAGGAACGGGGCGAAACCTATGCTTATGACCCGGAGGAGGCAGCCTCCCGCGGCTTGTCAGTCATCGATTACAGCGACCGGAATTCATCGGAATTTCGCGCATACTGGCTGCATATGCCGCAGTTTCGCATACTTGATCAGAATGACTTTGTCACCAACATGGCGGTATTCCTGATGCTGTTTATCTTCATCGCGCTGATATGCTTTGCCGCCGTTATCGTCATCTCTTTCACACGGTGCATGACAATCGCTCTTTCAAACCGGAAGGTCTACGACGATCTTACACATCTGGGAGCACCGCGGGCCTATCTGTACCATTCCGTGAAAAAACAGATCTCACGCGTGTTCTTTGTCCCCGCGCTGGTGGGCACGGCCGTTATTGCCGCATTCTATACAATGATTATGTACTTTAACGACAGCAATTTTACGCCCAACGAACTCTCAGGTATGGCTGTCTGCGCCGGAGTGATCGTGACTGTCTCCGCCCTGCTGTACGGGGTATACCGCTTCACCCTGCACAGGGTATGCCGCTCGCTCGAACTTTAACGTTTTCTGAATTTTACAGCAAAAAGGCCCCATACGCCCTGAGGCGTATGGGGCCGTGTAAGTTTTTCCGGCTATTCCTGCCGAAGTCTCTCGACGATCGTGTACCGGTCGGCGGTACGATAGGTCAGCAGCGGTATAAGCACTCCCAGGGCAGCAAAGGCGGGGCAGCCACCGCCAGCGGCAGCACAGTCAGTCGATATGTGAAAAACCAGAACAAACTTTCCAGGGCTCCCGAGAGCAGCCATCCGACCGCAAGCGCTAGGACAAGAGACACCGACACCGCGCCAAGAGTGTAGAGCAGCCCCTCCCGGATCAGCATGCCTTTAAGCTGCCTCCGGGTCATACCGATTGACTGGAGCACCGCGAACTCCCGCCTGCGTGCGGTTATGCTGGTCAGTATTGCGTTGAAGAAATTCAGCACGCCCACCAGGCCCACGATGAAGCTGAGCACCCCGCCCAGCAACATGAACATGCTGCGGGTACTCTCGAACTGTTCGGCATAGGTCGCTTTACTCTCATAGTCGAGTTGAGAATCCACGTTTTCCGTATAGTCGGCCAGAAATTCCTCCATGCCGGCATTCGCCTGCTGCGTGGTGTCGAAAGTATAATACATGATACAGTCCGTCCCCGTATCTTGGATAAACGTCTGGTCGTTCAGTACAAACTCGTCGCTGCCGTAATAGCGATAGCTCAGCGCCGTAGGCACCGTCACCAGGGCCGCCACTTCATAGGTGACATCCCGGTATTTCGCAGCGCGCTCGTTCCAGTTTGCCCCCTCGGACACATCCTCCCACGAACCGTATACCTCCCCGGTGTCAGGGTTGTAGTACTCATACTCCTCCACATACCGCACGGTCACACTGTCTCCGAGCCGTGCCCAGTGGGACTCCATTTCCGGATTGCCGTAGTCGTCTTCCGCATACACGGCGGCCACATACCGTCCGCCGGGCTCGTAAAGCCTGCTAAGAACCCCTTCCAGTACAGTCAGTTTATCCAGGGCGAAGCTCTCCATACCGTAGAGCTGGACGTTGTCCGCCAGCAGTCCCTCCTCATTACGGTCCATAAAGTGGATCATACTGTCAAGCTACTCCTGCGTATTAAACCGGGACCACAAGGATCGATAATACTCCTCGGTGACAAACTCCATGGTGCCGGAGACTTTGCCATATATCCGACCGGCGCCAGAAATGCCGTCCTGGGCGTCTATGGCGGCGATAGTCTCCTCCGAGACGGCCTGTTCCTGGCTGAATGTTTCGCCGGTCTGGAATTTTCCGACGTTGCCGACGACGAAGTCACTGACGATGTTGTTAGAAATATATTTATCCATGTCAAATCCCTGTGCAAATGTGACCGTCATGTGCAGCAGCACCACGGCAAGCGACAGGGAGAGAACCGTGATGGCAGTCTTTGCCCGGCTGCGGCCCAGATTTGCCAGCGCCATGGAAAAAAGAGATACCCCTTTCCTGCCGCGTCTGGCCCGAAGCCGTCCGCTTCCCCCTTCAGTGTATCTGAGCGCCTCGATTGGAGATACACGCGCTGCCAGCCGGCCGGGCCTCAGGGTCGAGAGAAATACGGTCAGCAGGGCAAACAGGGCCGAACCGATGAAGATCAGAGGGTCTGCCGATACAAGGCTGACAACGCCGTTCAGCTCGCTTATGACCACCGGCACAAGCGCACCGCCGATTAGCCAGCCCAGCAGCATCCCAAGCGGTATTCCCACCACGCTGAGCGCCAGCGCCTGCATCAGTATGAGACTGCGAATCTGACGGCCAGTCGTACCGACCGTCTTTAAAAGCCCGTAAAATCGGATATCGCCTGCAACGGATATCTGAAACACATTGTAGATGATCAGGTATCCGGTGAATATTATAAGCAGCAGAGCCGCCGCAATGGCGAGAACCGTCATGACGTCCAGGCTGTCGGACAGCCGAGCTCCGGTGTAGCCCCAGTTGACGCCGGTGTTGATGTAGTTGTCCCCCTGACTCACGCTCTGGTAGCCGTGATTTTCAAGAATCTGCTCCAAATCGTCCGCAATGTGACGGGAGCCGCTTTTGAGCATCACATCCATGTTCCATGTGCCGGTCATTCCGTCCGCCGGTGCGTTGGGGTTTACGCCCACCTCTTCCAAAACTGTGTCAACGCGGCTCTCTGGGATCAGGATATGGTTGGCCACAACGGCCTCATCATACTCCCACCATCCGCAGAGGGTAAACGTCTGCGTCGTCTCATGCCCGTTCACATTGAAGGTGACGGTAAACTGCTCGCCGAGCTCCGGCTCGATGCCCAGAAGCTCCAGCACACGGGTATCGGTAGCGGCCTCGTCTGTGCCCTCCTCCGGCAGACGACCCTGCGTCGGCACGCAGTACATCCAGCGGGCCTGATTGTCGTCGGAGTATCCGATTTCCACATGCGACTTGACTTGTTGAAAGGTACGTCCGTGGGAATGCCGAGGAAGCGCCGCAGGCCCCATTCCCGGATCATGTGATCGTCCTTCAGGGAATCGAACTGTTCCTGCGTCATATATTTGAATCCCCGTGCGACCATCCGCCTATCTGTCTGAAGTTGGCCTGCTGTATCCCATCGTTTATAGAGTTCGCGATGGTAAACAGAGCGGTGAACAGCACCGTCGTCAGGGCGATAGCCAGCAGCGCCACAATGTTGCGCGTCCGGTTGGCCCAGAGGCTGCGCAGGCTAAGGCGGCGGATGCATTTGCGGTTGGAAACTTTCATCTTCCATCCCTCCCTCAGCGCGTTACGATGCGTCCGTCCTCAATGCGGACTATTCGGTCGGCCATCTGCGCGATCTCCTCGTTGTGGGTGATCATAACCATTGTCTGGGCAAATTTCTGCCCTGTCACCTCCATCAGGCCGAGCACATCCTGGCTTGTCCTGCTGTCGAGGTTACCCGTCGGTTCATCAGCCAGAATTATTGCCGGCTTGGCTGCCAGCGCCCGGGCTATGGCCACGCGCTGCTGCTGTCCGCCGGAGAGCTGGTTTGGCAGGTTGCGAAGCTTTTTCTCCAATCCAAGGGTGGAGATGACGTCGTTTACATACCCTTCGTCCACACTGCCCCCGTCAAGCTGTATCGGCAGGACAATGTTTTCATATACACTCAGCACCGGGACAAGGTTATAGGACTGGAACACAAAGCCGATTTTCCGCCGGCGGAAAATCGTTAGCTCCTCGTCCTTGAGGGAAAAGACCTCCTTTCCTGCTACGATGACCGAGCCCGAGGTCGGTCTGTCTAACCCGCCAAGCATGTGCAGCAGTGTCGACTTTCCGGATCCGGATGTGCCCACGATGGCGACGAATTCCCCCTGTTCCACCGTGAGATTGACCCCGTCAAGGGCCCTCACCTCCGTATCGCCGGAGCCGTAATATTTTTTCAAATCCTTTGTCTCTAAAACAGTCATTATGTCTGCCTCCAAAGTAAAAGTCTGTATCGCCTTTCGACGGTACAGACTATACCATGCCAACCTGTCAGGGTGCTTTCGGAAATCTAACAGTTTTGAAAGATATGCGGCTGTGACGCGCGCCGGCCTGCCCGAAAGCTATTTTTCCGCTCTGGCCCTTACCAGTAGCATCATCGGCCGGCGCAGTTCGTCCTTCATGCCGGGCATATCCATCATCTCCGCCGAGGGCTCGGCTTCCTCCACCGCCTCCAGAACAAAACCGGTGCGCAGCAGCCCCATCAGGATCTGCGTCAATGTGTGGTGCTGCTTGCGGACCTCACAGCCCAGGAAATGCGTCATCCGTTCCCCCGGGACGAAATAATCGTCAACGGGCCAGTGCTGCGCCGTGCCATCATCTGCGTAGACCCAGTCCTGTCCGACTCCGGCTGTAAACACAGGATGCTCTATGTTGAAAAGGAATATCCCGCTTTTTTTCAGCGTTCTGTAAACATTCTGATATATCTTATCCAGATCTTCGATATAGTGCAGCGCGAGGTTAGAGACAACGAGATCCCAGAAGTTTTCCGGGTATTCATATTCGTCTATTCCACACACGCGGTACTCTATCGGTTTCCCGCCGTTGAGCTGCCGGGCCCGTCCGATCATTCTCTCGCTTATGTCTATGCCCAATACCTGCCGCGCTCCCTGCTCAGAGGCAAACCTGCAGTGCCATCCATAGCCGCAGCCGAGGTCGAGGACACACTTTCCTTCCAGCGGCGGAAACAGTGGCTTTAACTGATGCCACTCACCGGCGGCGGAAAGCCCCTGCCTGCTGCGCAGCAGGAGCGCATATTGCTCGAAGAACTCTTTGTTATCATATTCGTTTGTCACGGTATTCCACTCCTGCTTTAAGTATTTGTTCTGCGGCTATGCATATTTCCCTCATACTGGCCTGTCCAGACCTCCTACAAGGCCGGTCTTTCACCCGCGGGGCAGATACAGGGAGAACACGCTGCCGCGCCCGGGCGCGCTTTCCACCTTTACATAGCCTCCCTAGTTCTCGGCAATCCGGCGCGTGAGGTACAACCCGACGCCCACGCCCTCAGCCTGCCAGGCCCCGGGCGCGCGGTAAAAGCGCGCGAATATCTTCGTTTGCTCCGATTCTGGTATGCCCGGACCCGTGTCTGAAACCCGCAAAGCGGAAAACAGTTCGTAGTTGCGCACCTGTACGGTCACGGACCCTCCCCCGGGCGTATATTTGATCGCGTTATCTAGCAGACTGCACAGCGCCTCTTCCGTCCATTTGGAATCGAACACAGCCTGACCTTCCACATCGCCGAGCGTGAGCGAAACGCCCTTTTCCGACGCTTTCGGGGCATACTGCTTCACGGCCCGCTCCACCATCGGTGCGATCTCGCCGGACTGTGGGTGCAGGATCAGAAGCCCTGTCTCGAGCCTTGAGGATTTTACCAGTGCCTCGATAAGGCTCTGCAATTTTTCAGTCTGCGAAGAGATTGCGGCAGCACATTGCCTACCCTGCTCAGTCAGCTCCTGCTCCTCGAGCAACTGAGCGTACAGCCGCAGATTTGCAACCGGAGTCCTGGTTTGGTGAGATATGTCGGCAACGAGCGAGCTTATCTGGTCCCGTTGTACCTGCAGGTTCCGAGAGGATGTGGCGCTGGCCGCGAGGTAGCTGGCCAGCCGGCTCTCCAACGCGGAAAGACGGCTCTCGTCAAATGAAGTTTCGGCAAAATCCCCATCAATCGCCTGGCTGATCATACCATCCAGCCGCGCAATAATATGCGCCGTGCGCCGCCGATACAATATCACCACAGCCGCGGCAAACAACATCGCCGCGCATGCCGTCCAAAGCGCCGCCGTCATGATCCCACCGTCCAGATATAGCCGATACCGTATACGGTTTTCAGATATTCGGGATTTGCCGGGTCAGCCTCCAGCTTGCCGCGCAACCGCCGGACGGTCACAGACAGCGCGTTTTCATCCACATAGGCCGCGCCGTCGGTCCACACGCGGTCAACGAGCACGGCCCGGGTAACGGCGTGCCCCCGGTTTTCCACGAGGATATGCAGCAGTTTCTGTTCTGTTCGGGACAGCTCTACTGCCGTCCCGTCACTGCGAAAATCCATGCGCTCAAAGTCGAACCGAAATGGCCCAAGTTCGAGTGCACTTTGTTTCGGCGCGCTGCGTCTTAGCTGTGTCTCTACCCGGGCGCGCAAAACTGCCAGCGAAAAAGGCTTGGTTATATAGTCGTCTGCTCCGGCCTCCAGGCCCGTAACCTCGTCGAGCTCCGTGTCGTTCGCGGTCAACAGTATCACGGGCACCGTGTCAGTCTGCCGCGTCTGCCGCAGCAGCTCAAGTCCGCTGCCGTCCGGCAGGTTCAGGTCAAGTATCATCAGGTCAAAGCTTTCCCGGGCAAGGAGCTGTCTCGCCTGCGCGAGCGTGGCTGCACGGGAGACACTGCGCGATGTGCTCTCCAGAGCCATGGCAATCCCCCTGCTCAGGGCCTCGTCATCCTCAAGAAGAAGAATACGCTGCATGGGCGTCTTCCTTTCAGTTGTTTTTTCTATAATATCACACCACGGAAAAAAGAACACTTAAAATTCATTAAATTCATAAGCGCCGTTGGATATCCGAATTGCTTCCGAAATGCGTCCAATCTCTTGAAATCGGACGCATTTGGCCGTATGCTGTATCCGACAACTAAAAAGGAATGTCTTCAGGGCAGGGTGAAATTCCCGACTGGCGGTAAAGTCCGCGAGCGCCATGCGCACGATTTGGTGAAATTCCAAAACCAACAGCAAAGTCTGGACGGAAGAAGATAATGTGCCTTTTTTCACGCCGCTTTTGCTTAAAGACCGTTTTCGGCACCTGAAAGCCATTTCCTTTCAGGTGCCGATTTTAATTTATACAGCAAAAGGGGTTTATAGTCTATGAACGTTAAAACCAGGAAAATCACGACCACAGCCATGCTCTGTGCTCTTACATATGTTGTTATGGTGGTCGGCAGGATACCGGTTGTACTGTTTTTGAAGTATGACCCGTCAGATATTATCGTCACTCTGGCAGGGCTCATCTGGGGCCCGATGACCTCCCTTATCATATCGGTCTCCGTCGCGGTGGTCGAAATGCTGACGGTCAGCGACACGGGGGTCCTCGGCTGTATCATGAATATTGTCCAGACTGTCTCTTTTGCCTGCACCGCCTCCGCCATCTATAAGAAAAACCGCACCCTGCGCGGCGCCGTGACAGGTCTGGCCGCCGGGTGCGTGACGATGATCGCAGTCATGATGCTGTGGAATTATATGATAGTGCCTGTTTACATGGGCTATCCAAGGCAGGCGGTTGCGCAGCTGCTGCTACCGGCCTTTCTCCCGTTCAATCTTCTCAAAGGCGGGCTGAACGCGGCCGTGACCTTCCTGCTTTACAAACCCGTTATCTCCGCACTCAGGAAAACCGGTCATATTCCGGTGCATGAGGGGGAACATAACGGCAGGCCAACGGGCCATATCCTGGTCGCAGCCGCCGTTTTAATCACCTGCGCGCTGTTTATCCTGTCCCTGAACGGCGTGATATGAGGAAGAAACATGATTACGAGTACTAACAACCAGCCTCTGTATATTATCACCGGCACGGTTGTCCGCGGCTGGGGAATGGGCAAACTGGCCGGAACGCCCACAGCCAGCCTGAAAACCGGAAACGGGCAGGAACTTCCCCCGGACGGAGTATACGCAGCCGGAATCGTGCTCGGGAGCCGGGAATATCCAGGCGTCGCACATGTCGGTCCGCGTCCTGTACTCGGCGGCGGCAGGGAGTTCTCGATAGAGACGCACATTTTCGATTTTGACATGGAGCTGTACGGAAAGGATATTGAGCTAAGGCTATATGAGAAATTTCACGGTACTCAGGAGTTTAAAGATCTGCCTTCACTGACGGCTCAGATACGAAAAGACTGCCTGGCAGCACGGGGATTCTGGGGACTGAAGCAAACACCGGTGCACCTTACCGTCAATGCACAGCGGCGCTGCGCCGTGATCGACGGGCTGGAGATTCCCCTGTCAAGGAAAGAGTTTGACCTTCTATATCTGCTCAGCAGATCTCCGGATAAGGTATTTACAAAAGAACAGATATATGAGGCGGTATGGCGCGAGAGCGCAAACGGCTATTGTCACGCAGTGGAAAACACGGTGTTTCAAATCCGGAAGCGACTAAGGCCATATTCGCGAGGGCACGACTTCATAAAGACTGTTGTCGGCCACGGGTATAAATTCAATTTGTCAATTTGAACTGACGGCCTTGTGGCCTCAGCACAGGCCGTTTATCTCCTTAGCGTGGAGACAGGCAGCATAATGGCCGGGCAGCAGTTCCTGCATCTCCGGCTGGGTACACCGACAATCATCCTGCACATATGGGCAGCGGCCGGAAAAACGGCAGGCAGTTGGGGGATCGATCGGCGTTGTTATCTCGCCCTGTATGAATATCCTCTGCTTTTTATAATCGATGTCCGGTATAGGGATCGCGGAAAGCAGGCCCTTGGTATAGGGATGCAGCTGCCGTTCAAACAGCCCGTCGGACGAGCATTTTTCGACAGCCTGGCCAAGATACATGACCATTATCTCATCGGACATATGCTTAACAACGGATAGATCATGCGTTATAAACAGATAGGCCAGCGAATACTCCTCCTGAAGATCCTGAAGGAGGTTGAGTATCTGCGCCTGTATCGAGACGTCGAGCGCAGACACGGGCTCGTCACATACCACGAACCTGGGATTGAGCGCCAGTGCTCTGGCAACACCTATGCGTTGGCGGCGGCCTCCGTCAAGCTCATGTGGGTATGAATACACAAGCCGTCTGGCAAGCCCCACGGTGTCCATAAGCCGGAATACGCGCTCCTGCATTTCCTGTTTACTGTCATAAACGCGATATACCTTCAGCGGTTCTGATATAAGCTCCATAACGCACATGCGTGGGTCGAGCGATGCAAACGGGTCCTGAAAGATAATCTGCATATCTCTAAGCAGTCTTTTCCTCTGGCTCTTTCTGACGTCGGTTATATCCTGTCCGTCAAAAATCACCTTGCCGGCGGTGGCGCCGGTCAATCCGAGAACCGTCCTGCCAAGCGTGCTCTTCCCGCATCCTGATTCTCCGACGACTCCAAGCGTACTTCCCTCATCCAGAGTAAATGAGATATCGTCGACCGCATGCAGACTTCCCTGCGGTGTGCTGAAATATTTTCTGAGCCCGATAGTTTCAAGAAGCGGCATATTTTATCCCTCCTGCCGGTATCTGAAGCATTTGACGAAATGCGTCCGGCTTATCTCTTCATCCTCAGGTTTGCATGTCCGGCACTGCTCGGTCGCATACGGGCATCTGGGATTGAAGCTGCATCCGCCTGGCAAATTTGCCGGATCCGGCATCAGTCCTTCGATGGGACTGAGCCGGCGCTGCTTTTTGTCAAAACTGGGCAGCGCCCCAAACAGTCCCGTCGTATACGGGTGCCTGTGTTCCTTGAATATCTCCCGAAGTGTGCCGTGTTCCACGATTTCACCTGCATACATTATGGCGACTTTGCTGCACGTCTCGGCCACGACGCCCAGATCATGGGTTATGAGTATCATCGAGGTGCCGCTATCCTCCTTGAGCTGCTGCATCAGCTCGAGCACTTGCGCCTGTATTGTGACATCGAGCGCCGTAGTCGGCTCGTCAGCCAGAAGCAGCCTGGGCTCACAGGCCAGGGCCATGGCTATTATGACGCGCTGCTTCATTCCACCGGAAAACTGATGGGGATAGTCCCCGCTCCGGCTGGGCGCAATACCGACTTTTTCAAGCATCTCCAAAGTGCGCGCCTTCGCCTCCAGAGAGGATATTTTTTCATGCAATCGTATGACTTCCATTATCTGATCCCCAACCGGGACAACGGGATTGAGCGCGGTCATTGGGTCCTGAAAGATCATGGATATCTCGTTTCCGCGTATTTTCCGCATATCCCTCGCGCTTTTTTTGAGCAGGTCTTCGCCCTTATATATTATCTCCCCGGACTCTATCCTGCCCTGAGGCTCCGCGACGAGGCGCATTATGCCGCGGGCCGTAGTCGTCTTTCCGGCTCCTGTCTCTCCCACCAGCTCGAGCACATCGCCCTCTTCGAGCTCCAGACTGATGCCGTTGACAGCCGACACAACGCCGTTATCGGAGTAGTATTTGATGGTAAGGTCTCTGATTTCAAGTAAACTCAAGTTAGATCACCTCTTCAGTTTCGGATCTAGAGCGTCGCGCAGGCCGTCTCCAAGCAGGTTGAAACCAAACAGCGTTATCATGATTGCAAGCCCTGGGAAGACTGTCATCGGCCAGAAATCGCGTATGTAGGTCCTTCCGGTCGCAAGCATGGAACCCCATTCGGGAGTTGGTACCTGTACTCCCAGCCCGATAAAGCTCAGACCGGATATCGCAAGTATCGAACCACCTATCCTTAGGGTCGATTCAACAATAAGAGGCGAGAGCGTATTCGGCAGGATATGCCTGATGAGTATCCTGAAATCCCCTGCTCCGCAGGCTCGCGCAGATTCGACGAATTCCTGACTGCGCAGCGACATCACGTTCGCGCACATAAGGCGGCAGTACGAGGGTATCCCGCCTATGGATATAGCTATTGCCGTGTTCTGAAGGCCGGTGCCGAGTGCGGCGGAGATCGTCACTGCCAGAAGAAAAGACGGCAGCGCCATAAGTATGTCTATGCATCGCATGATTATCATTTCGCACTTTCCGCCGAAGTAGCCCGCGCAGGCACCCAATGCGGTGCCTATCACAAGCCCTATAAGGACAGCGGACACCGACACAAGCAGCGATACCCTCGCGCCGTATATAAGACGGCTTAGTATGTCCCTTCCGAAATCATCCGTACCCAGTGGATGCTTTGCGCTGGGAAACTGGAATTGCTCGACAATATTCTGCTTTGCATAATCATATGGCGCTATTTTATCGGCAAAAATCGCGACAAGTATCAGCACGACAACAATAAAAAGCGCGCCCATAGCCATTTTGTTGCGTCTGAGCCGTTTCCAGACGTCGCTCCACAGGCTTATTTTCTTTATGCCTTCGAGCTGCGTCCCGTCAACGGAAGGCGCTCTGGTTTTTGTCGTTTTCATATAATACCCTCCAAGCTATCAGGCGTGCCTGCGGCGCAGCTTCTTTTTTGCACTGTTTTTGTACTGGGCCATTATGCGCGGGTCTATGAATCCGTACAGGATATCCACGGCCAGGTTCATGATACATATCGACATCGACAGAAACAGCACACAGCCCTGTATCATCGGATAGTTGCGGTTGTTTATAGCCGCCATCATCAGCGAACCTATTCCTCCTATCGAAAACACCGCCTCTATGACCACCGATCCGGCCAGTATACCGCCGAGCTGCATACCTATTACCGTGACAATCGGCAGCAGTGCGTTTTTCAGCGCATGCTTGAAAATAACCTTTCTCTCGCTGAGCCCCTTTGCACGGGCCGTAGTGATATAATCTTGCCGCACGACCTCAAGCATGCTTGAGCGCGTCATGCGCGTGACCGTTGCAACTGGGCCAAGTCCCTGCGCTATAACCGGCAGTATCCAGTGTTTCCAGGTTGCCGTACCGGTCGCGGGAAGCCATTTGAGTTTGAGCGCAAACAGCAAAATCATCAGCAGTGCCAGCCAGAAGTTCGGCATGGACGCCAGAACGAGCGAGGTTGAGGTGACGGTATAATCCAGCGGGGAATACTGCTTTGTTGCCGAAATGATGCCGAAGGACACGCCGAGTATGATAGTGACCAGCACACCGAGTTTGAGTGTAGTCGGGAACCTCTCAAGTATCTCAAGCGTTACGGAGCGTTTTGTCTGCCATGAGGTGCCAAAATCAAATTGGGTTACTATACCTTTTATGTAGAGATAAAACTGTGTGAAAAACGGCTTGTCAAGTCCCATTTCCGCCTTCTTCATATCGTACTGCTCCTGCGTATATTCCACCTCGAGCTGGAGCGCAACCGGATCCCCTGGTGTCATACGATTGATTGCAAAAACGATAAAGACAACGAAAAACAGTATCGGGATCATAAGTAGGACTCTTTTGATTATATATCTAGCCATAGAAAATACCTTGTCCTGTCTCTGTTGAGACCGTGCGGCAGCCCGCTCATCGCGTGGCTGCCGTTTCCCACAGTCAATCTGTTACGGAAAAATACCTCAGGTCGGGGCTTGCCAGCTGCGCTGCGTATACGTCGGAGATATACGGCCTGTACGCGCAGGCATAGTTCTTATAACAGATGGGCACGACTATGCAGTTTTCGACTATATATTGCTCGACCTGTGCAAATGCCTCATCGCGAACGTCATCGTCAACACTGTAAAGGCCGCGGTTTATTATCTCGTCGAGCTCGGCATTGCCCTGGTTTGTTCCCTGGTTTGCTGCGGTGGACAGGAAGCTTCCCCATGCATTGCCGGCTTCAAAACAGTCGCCCCAGCTGTGAATTGCAAGATCGGTCCCCCACCCTGGATGAGCGGCATTGCCGTAGGCACGTCGTACGATTCTATCTCAAGAGTGATCCCTATCTCGGCCAGAAAGGCATTGATGGCCTCAGCAGCCTTTGTATTTGCCTCAGTATTCGTCACAGCAAGCTTGAGCGTCAGTCCTTCGGCGTAATCCGTCTGCGCAAGCAGCTCCTTTGCCGCTTCCACATCGTAGGCAACACGCGAATCGGCATTGGATCTGTTGGCTGTGTACGGCGGCAGCAGCCCGTCAACATTGTCATCCGCCAGGCTTCCCAGCGCTACGCGGGAAACTGACGGCATGTCTATCGCCATTGCGATCGCCTGTCTTACCCGTATATCCTGCAGAGGCTCAGAATTGCTGCAGAACAGCAGTGTCATGCCGTCCCATGCCGTAGACACCTGGTAGTATGTGTCTGCAACTTCCCCGTTCATGATACGATTCAGATCCGCGGAGCTGAGCTCAAACACCATGTCGAGCACTCCGTTTTCGTAATCGATGAACATGGTTGTGCTGTCGGAATAGTACCTTAGAGTGATGCTGTCGACACACGGCTGGTTCGATATCCCGCCCCAATAATTTTCATTGGCAGCAAAAGAGGCGTGAGAGCCGGATACGTTCTCAGTCATGACGTATGGGCCGGTTCCGACAGGCTTGTCCCACCAGTCCTCATCGGACATGCTCTCAACATAGGATTTGCAGACTATGCCGGACTGTCTTGCCGCAAGTACGGTAAGCGCCGCACCATCCGGTCGTGAGTACTGAATGATAAAATGTGTGTCGTCGATTATCTGACAGTTTTCAAAATCGATGCTCTGAAGCTTCTCGCACATGCGGTTGCCCACGTCTATCTGGCGCTTAAGGCTGAAGAGGATATCCTCCGGCGTACACGGTTCTCCGTTTGAAAAAACTATCCCATCGTGCAGGGTTATACTCAACTGGGTCTGATCCTCGTTCCACTCCCACTCCTTTGCAAGCAGGCCCACTATCTCATTGTTATAATATGTAAACAGAGTCTCATACACGAATGTCAGAGCCGTCGCAGCCCCGGAATTACCCGGCTCCATCCGGTCTGCCGTTCTGGGCGTTCCTATTGTCAGCGTTCCGGGTTCCGTCAGCCGCTGGTATGATTCCGGATCATCCACCGTGTTCCCCGTAACAAGCCCAGCCGGGTTTTCCTCTGCGGGGGCAGACGCTTCCTCGGGCGTGTCCGTCTGCGCCGTTTCCGATCCCCCGCCACAGCCGCATATTGAAAGCAACAGGCAGACAATAAGAATAAGCGAAAGAATGGATATCGTTCTTCTCATTTCTTTACCCTCCCTTGTTATTTATATTATTTCCGCTCCGGCAGAGACGCCATATACATGCCGACAGCTCTGCCGAGAGTGTAGCACATGCCTATACTCAGCCCGGATATGCAGGGCTGATAATCGGCTCCGAAACGGTTGCCGGAATTGTTCCCCGTTGCAAACAGGCCCGGTATCGGCTCCAGCCTTTCATCGAGTACACGCTGCCTGCCGTCTATCCACAGCCCGCCGTGCGTGACCTCCATCTTCGGCCTGCTCTTGTCTATACGACAGCCGATAAAGGGGGGCTTATCGAGGGGTTTGAGCATTTTGGGATCCTTGCCGCAATCCTCGTCGCGTCCGGCATATGCAAAGCGGTTATAACGCTGCATTGTTTCAACGAAATTCGCTTTTGCCTGTCCCTCGTACCCTAGATAGCCGGCAAGCTCGCCGTAGCTGTCCGCGGCATAGAAGGTCAGCGGCGGATGATGCGGGGTTATAAACCGCCGTCCCTGCGCCCCGGCCTGCGCGACCAGCTCCATCTCCTCAAGCATTTTCATCGTGGCTGCATCATTTGGATCCGTCGAGCCATGCGCCACCGGCTGATACTCCAGCCGCTGTCTCGACGCCTGGACCTTTCCGCTGCACTCGTCGGCAAAACGCTTTCCGTCCTCATTTAGCACCGCCGAAAACATCGCACCACAGGGGCCGCCGATCAGCACATAATTTCCGCCCTCACATCCGAGCGGGCCCGGTTCCAACCGGCCGCCGGCCCAGAGCCCCAGCCTTATGCCCTTACCATCCTGTCCCATGCCTCCAACAGCCTTGTCTCCGTACAGCCTTGTC
>CAZSRK010000022.1:0-9559 GCA_964609305.1 uncultured Oscillospiraceae bacterium | reverse complement strand
GCCCTTACCATCCTGTCCCATGCCTCCAACAGCCTTGTCTCCGTACAGCCTTGTCAGCTCCAGCATAAGGTCGGCCACCATCGCCCTGTTGGCGCTGAAATCCCCGGCCGCCAGCAGCACACCCTTAGTAGCAAGCACTTTTATATACCGTCCCTGTTCGTCTATGACGGCAGCTCCCGTGACTGTCCCGTTTTCTTTGAGCAGCTTATACACGTCCGCGCCGAAGATAAAGCGGGAGCCTAGTTTTTCTGCGACCTCGTGATTTGCCTGTATCGCCTCTTTCATCGTGAACCCATCTCCGAAGATCGCCGTACCGGAAAAATAGCGCATTCCGCCGACCACATCGGGAGAGTGCTTCGGCCGCGGGGTCATAAACATCCGGATGCTGTCACGCTGCTGATCGGTAAAGGGCTCTATAAACCAGTCGAATGCCTTCCCGCTTTCAAACGCATATGTACGCATGAATTCAATGTTTGGCCTGTACATGTGGCGGCGCATCAGTTCCTGGAGCACATCGACAGGGTCATACTCCGGCACGCCGCGGGCCCTGCCAAATTCCGAGTTTATGGCGCCGACCTGCGCACCCAGCACACGCTGCCTGTTTTTTGCAGCCTTTTCAATCACAATCACGGAAGCGCCCGCCTCCGCCGCTGCGCGGTCCGCGCAGGTTCCTGACTGTCCGGCCCCGATCACAACCACATCCGCTGTCACCGTACGGCTGTATATCTGCTGGTCCAGATCAGACGGAGCCACGGTCCAGTCTTCCGAAACGGCCTTCCTGAGCTCATGCATAAATATGTGTCATCTCCTTTTACGGAATTTTCTAAATAATGTTTGCAAGACAATAATAAACCAAAACCTACGGCCCGACAAATTACTTGTTGCTATCAGCTTATTCAAAAAATCCTATTGTGCCGATAAATCGACCCATATTTTTATATATATTTAACAAAAATATAGCCTTTCCTGTCCTTCACAGCATTTTGTGTAATAAATTAGTTCCATTCCGGATGTCGACAAAGGGTCGCCGGCTATGATACTATTTATGCACGGGGTGACGCCGTTTGACACTCGATCAGATAAAATACTTTTTGGCCCTTGCCGAGTACAAAAACTTTAATAAAGCGGCCGAAAAACTGTATATCAGTCAACCTACCCTGAGCAGAAGTATATCCGAATTGGAGAATTCTCTCGGAGTAAAGCTCCTGTCAAGAGATGAAAATAATCTCTTTCTAACAGAAGCAGGCTATATTTTTCAGGAATCAGGACACATAATCCTCGAGCAGGCCTTTGAGCTTGAAAACAAGCTGCATATGCTTGCCTCGGGATATACGGGACATCTGCTTATACTGGCGCCCAACCTGTATTCCGAAACTTTCTTTGCGATATTCAACAGTTTCTGTAAAAAATATCCTAACATCGGCGTTGATCTGGAGCTTACGGAAATATGGTATGTGGCCGAAAGGCTCAATGAAAATCATGCCGACGTCGGCATAGTCCTGTCCTTCGCCGCAAAACGCGAGGAACCTTCTCTGGTAATGATGAACGTGCTTGAGGACAGTTTCTGCCTGCTCGTATCGGAGGGGCATCCGCTCTTTGACCGCGAAAGCCTGCGCATCGATGAACTCAATTCATACGAGCTTATCAAATACGGCGATTCCGCACATAAAACCCAGATGATATACGACCTCTACCAGCGCATCGGCATAGAGGAGCACTATGGGCACAGCAGCCCGCACGTTGTACGCACGCTGGATAACGCCATAACGACGCTGGAGATGTTCGGCGGGGCGATGATAGTGCCATTCATAATGGTGCACGCACTTCCGCCGCGTGTTCGGAAAGTAACTCTTGTGGACGATTACATCCACTACCGGGCCCTGGTATCATGGAACAAAATCAACCAGAATCCCGCTGTCCAGCTACTGAAAAAGCACCTTGAGGACAACGGCTGTTTTGAGATAAACTCCAGCTTCGTAAACAACGGCGGATGATGCCGGTTTTCCTGGTCCCACAGCAGCGATATTGCAATATTCCGCCTTTGGAATTATAATTGACGGAAACAGTAAAGTTATTTAGATCATTCGGGAGACCCATATGAGTATAGACATTTCAATTGTAGACGATGAGCAGGCCATTGCCGACCTGGTAGAGGTCTATCTGAAAAACGAGGGCTACACCGTGCATAAATTCGGCACCGCCGCCGAGGCCTTGGCCTGCGTGGAGAGCGTCAGGCTTGATCTTGCCATACTGGATGTGATGCTGCCTGATATGGACGGTTTTACACTCTGCCAGAAGATCAGGCAGAAGCATCTCTTCCCCATCCTGATGCTGACTGCCCGGGTTGAGGATATGGATAAGATCACCGGTCTTACTCTGGGCGCAGATGACTATATCACAAAGCCCTTCAACCCGCTTGAGCTGGTCGCGCGGGTCAAGACTCAGCTACGGCGGTACATAAGGTACAACCCTGCGGTCGGTCAGGATACAGGCCAGGAATACGACATACGCGGCCTTCAGCTATCAAAGGCAACTCACAAATGCATCCTGTTCGGCGAGGAGCTCGCACTGACGCCGCTGGAGTTTTCAATACTCTGGTATCTGTGCAGCAAACAGGGACAGGTCGTATCCAGTGAGGAACTCTTCGAGGCCGTCTGGGGCGAGAAATACATGGACAGCAACAATACGGTGATGAGCCATATCGCCCGACTGCGCGAGAAAATGCATGAAAACAGTCGCAAACCTAAGTTTATCAAGACAGTCTGGGGGGTGGGCTATACCATTGAATAACAACAGCGAGGGCAGGTATCCTCGCACGGCAGGCAGGCGCTCCGCCATGAGGACCTGGGGTATCTATCTGCTGTGTCTGGCAGCCTGGGTGACGGCAGTCGTCGTGTTGGCCTTTCTTGGCTATCTGCTCTGCGCCTCGATCACCTGGCAGGATACTCCCATCTACCGTCTGCTGCTGTGGGTGCGGGACTATATCGTCTTTATATGCATGGCCGTGGTCCTGTTGGGCTGGGTAGTCATAAGCTATTTCTTCATCGCACGACCGGCGCAGAATATGCAGCTGCTGCTAAACGGCACAGAGGCTCTGGCAAATCCAACGGATACGCCCATACGTCTGCCCGAATCCCTCAAGAACGCCGAGGACCAGCTCAATCTGGTCCGGGAGCAGGCGCTGCGCAACACGATGGCTGCCCACGACGCCGAACAGCGGAAAAATGACCTGGTAGTTTATCTGGCTCATGATCTTAAGACCCCGCTTACAAGCGTCATCGGTTATCTGACTCTGCTCCGAGACGAGCCACAGCTCCCGCCGGAGACCCGCGCGCACTACACGGGCGTGGCGCTGGACAAGGCCGAACGGCTTGAGGACCTGGTCAACGAGTTTTTCGATATCACACGCTTCAGCCTCAGTCGGCTTGAGCTGGAAATGCGGGATACAGACCTGCATCGCATGCTGGAGCAGATGTGCAGCGAGTTTGCCCCCGTACTGGACGGCCGCGGGCTCACCTGCCAGCTTGATCTTGACGAGCCGCTGCGTGCCGTCTGTGATCCCGACAAAATGGCCCGTGTGTTTGACAATCTGCTCAATAACGCTGTGCACTATGCCTATGAAGGCTCGGTGCTGCATATCGAGGGTCATGCGGAAAATGGCAAAGTCGTGCTCCGCTTTCGAAATGCGGGAGCAACCATACCGCCGGACAAGCTCGGGCGTATGTTTGAGCAGTTCTTCCGCCTGGATGCTGCACGCGGCACGCAGACCGGCCACGCTGGGCTGGGCCTGGCCATTGCAAAGGAGATAGTGCAGGCCCACGGCGGGACTATCACAGCCTGGAGCGGTTCGGAGCAGATCGTTTTCACCGTCACTTTGCCGGCATCGCCGGCGTCGTAAGAAAATCACAAGATTTTTCTCAGACTTTCTCATTGATCCCGAAAGGGAAAACAAAAGCAACAAACGCCTTGATCTGATACCATTTGTGTATCGAATCAAGGCGTTTGTTGTTTTGGAGGTTTGTACTTATGAAAAGAATTCTCGTGTTTTTCGGCGGCTGCTCCACAGAGTACGGAGTGTCCCTGCAGTCGGCGCACGCGGTTTTGGAAAATATGGACGGCACGCGCTATCGCCCGGTCATGGTCGGCATCACCCGTCAGGGAAAATGGCTGTACTACACCGGCCCGCTAGGAAATATCCCTGTGGACCGCTGGCAGGAGGCAAACTGCGCGCCATGCACGCTGTCGCTCGACCGTAACGAGCGATGCCTTATTCTGCTGAACGGCACCGGCCAAAGCATACCATTTGACGCGGCCTTTCCCATACTTCACGGGAAAAACGGCGAGGACGGCACCCTCCAGGGCCTGCTGGAGCTTGCCGGCATACCGGTAATAGGCTGCGCCTCGCTCTCGAGCGCGCTGTGTATGGACAAGGCCAGGGCTCACAGGCTCGCAGCTCTGGCTGGAGTGCCCTCGCCCCGGGGCGAGGTCTTCGCCGGCGGTGCGTCGCAGGACGAGATCTTCTCCGCCGCCGAAAGACTCGGCTTCCCGCTGTTCATAAAGCCGGTGCGAGCCGGCTCCTCCTTCGGCGTTACACGCGTCACGTCTCCTGAGCAGCTCCCGGCGGCAGTATCGGAGGCCTTTGAAAACGACCGGGAGATATTGCTGGAGGAGGCCGTTTCCGGCTTTGAGGTCGGCTGCGCCGTTCTCGGCAGTGACAGGCTTGCCCTGGGCGCAGTGGACGAGATCGAGCTGTCCTCGGGTTTCTTCGATTTCGAGGAGAAATACACTCTTAAAACTTCCGCAATACACTGCCCGGCCCGCATCCCGGCGGAGTTATCAGCCAAGATCCGGGAAGCGGCCGGGACCATCTACCGCGCGCTGGACTGCAAGGGTTTTGCCCGGGTGGACATGTTCCTCACGCCTGATGGCGAGATCATATTCAACGAGGTCAACACCATACCCGGCTTCACCTCGCACAGCCGGTATCCAAACATGATGAAGGCCGTGGGCATGGATTTCCCCACGCTCATCACTCGTATTATCGAAACGGAGGTGCAGTCATGAAAACAGCTTCTATTCGCAAGGTAAACACCGCCTCCGGCCCGCTCATACTTGTCAACGCGGACCATCCCGTATCTTCGGAGGACAGGCCCGTGCTCGTATCCGCCGACCCGGCGCGGCCGGAGATACTCATGGAGCGGCGGGCCGCCGGGCTGCTTCGGGCATGTATACAGTCCGTAGACGGCCTGGACGAAATAGTGCCCGTCTCCGGCTGGCGCAGCCAGAAGGAGCAGCAGGATATCTGGGACGACACAATGGAAAAGGAAGGTGCGGACTTCACGCGGCAGTATGTGGCTATCCCGGGCTGCAGCGAGCACCAGACGGGCCTGGCCATCGATCTGGGCCTTGCCGCGTCGCATATCGACTTTATACGGCCCGATTTCCCGAACAGCGGCGTCTGCCAAGCGTTTCGTGAAAGGTGCGCAAGGTACGGCTTCATATTGCGCTATCCTGCCGGTAAGGAGCACATAACAGGCATCTCACACGAACCCTGGCATTTCAGATATGTGGGCATCCTCCACGCGGAGATCATGACCGGTATGGGCCTGACGCTGGAGGAATATCTTCAGATGCTGTGCCTGTATACGCCAGAAAGTCCCCTGAGCTTTCGAACGGGCGCATACGATTTTCATATTTACCGACTGGATGCCGCCGCGACCTTTGAGCCGCCAGAGGCCGCGGCATACTATCAGGTTTCCGGGGATAACTGCGGCGGTCTGATAGTAACCGCATGGAATTGGGAGGTGCGCCGACATGAGTTTCAGGTCAGTACTGACCGACCTGTCCAAAGGTGACGATCTGCGCGGGTTCTGGCGTCTGTACCGGATGCGGGCACGGGCACGTAAAAAGCCGGTCATCGATATCCTGACCTTTCTGCTGAACCGTTCCGCTCACAGGCACGGCGGCTATATCGGTCCCGGCGCAGTGTTCGAAGGCATCCCTGTACTTCCGCACGGGCTGCACGGCATATTCATCTCCCGCTATGCGTCAATCGGGCCAAACTGTCGTATCTATCAGAACGTCACGATAGGCGAGGTCGGCGGCAAGGCCCCGGTGATAGGCGAAGGATGCCTTATAGGGGCCGGCGCCGTCCTTGTCGGCGATATACATATAGGAAACAATGTCAGCATCGGAGCGGGAGCCGTGGTCAGCACGGATCTGCCCGACGACTGTACGGCGGTAGCGCAGCCGCCACGCATATTTGAAAGGAAGCAGGACAAATGAAAACGCAGATCCCCGCAAAAAGCCGGGCCTGGAGAGAGACAAGCCTGAACGCCGTTTCGCACAATGCCGCCGTGCTCCGGCGCGCGCTGAATCCGGGCTGCCGGCTCATGGCGGTGGTAAAGGCCGACGCTTACGGGCACGGAGCCGTAAAAATATCCCGGTTGCTGGAAAAACAGGGCGTTGACGCCTTTGCGGTGGCATGTCTGTCGGAGGGTGTGGACCTGCGCCGGCACGGTGTGCGCGGCAGTATTCTGATTCTAGGTTATACCCCGCCGGAGCAGGCGGAGCTTATTTCCCGTTGGAATCTGACACAAACGGTAGTCGACGAAACCCACGCTCTTGCGCTATCCGCACAGGGATCACAGCTGGACGTACATCTTGCGCTGGACACCGGTATGCACCGTCTGGGAATACCTGAACAGGACAGGCAGGCTATTGGCCGCGTATACCGTCTGCCTAATTTAAATGTCAGAGGCGTCTTCTCACACCTGTGCGTTTCAGACGGACGCACGCCGGAGGCAATCGCCTATACCAGGCAGCAGTTGTTCCGTTTCTACGACGCGGTCGACTGGATGAGGCAATCCGGATATGAGCCGGGAGCCGTGCATATACAGGCAAGCTATGGCATATTGAATCTGCCTGCGCAGCCATGCTCATACGCGCGGGCCGGCATCGCCCTCTACGGCGTATGCAGCGACACACAGCGCCCGGCATATCCGCTCTACCTGCATCCCGTGCTCTCGCTGCGCTCGCGAATTGTCAGCCTTCGCGTCCTAAGCGCCGGTGAGGCCGCAGGATATGGTCTGGCCTTCCGGGCCATACGCCGCACACGTCTTGCAGCAGTCTCCATCGGCTATGCCGACGGGCTGCCTCGTGAGCTGTCACAGCGAGGCGGGCAAGCGCTTGTGCACGGCAGGCTCTGCCCCATGGTGGGACGCATGTGCATGGACCAGCTTCTTCTCGATGTGACCGACGTTCCCATGGCCTCTGCGGGCGACATTGTTACCGTCATTGGCCGCGACGGTGAGGGCATCATCCGCGCGGAAGATGTGGCAGACAAATGCGGCACCATAACAAACGAACTTCTCTCACGCATGGGCATGAGGCTGCCCATAGTGTATTGCTGAGACTGCCGGATCATTCACACGCAAAGGCGGCGGGAAAACCCACCGCCTTTGCCGTATTTATATTTACAAAAATCTAATGATACTTCTTCAAGTAAAATATCAGTGAAATGATCGACGGTATCCCGATATACAGTCCCATGGCAATCACGGAAACTGCGCCGATCATTTCAATATCGGAAAACGCAAACGACGCGGCAAGAAACAGAAGCGTAATGGGCAGAGAAATTGCACCGATTATCTTATGCGCCAGCATCCATGTTTCCTCATCCTGAACCGTCCACGGTAAACGCAGGCCAGTGTGCCTTTGAAACGGGAGACGTGGACAAATCGCACCGAAAAAGAGAAACACGCAGGCAAATATCGCCACGAGCAGATAGCTTTCCTTTTGGCCTGTAAGGGTTACGACCTCCGCCTGCAACAACCCGCTTAGTATAATAAGCACCGCCAAAAAAACGGCGCTGAAAATCGTTGTGCCTTTCAATACTCCCATCTGTGCCGCCGAAGCAGTGCTTTCAGACAGCAGGGGAAGATTGCGATACAGGATAACAAGCGAAGCGGACAGACAGGCCCCGATAGTAACGAGCGATACAGTCATCTCGCGGACAACGGCCGAAACAAACAGAGTCATAAGAGAAAGAAAAATGATTAGCCCGCGTTTTCTACCGGCAAGGGCATTTCTCTGTATCTGCCGGTTCCGCTCAGCTAATTCTTCATTGACCCTTGCCAGCTCTTCGGCAAGGCCGGCCGGCTGTTCCTCCTGAGGCAGCTCAAGCAGGGTGCTCACGGGTACGTCCAATGCCTCTGAAATTTTAATGAGCTGTTCCGCGTCCGGTACGGAAAGACTGTTTTCCCATTTAGATAAAGTCTGGCGAACAATGTGGAGCATACCGGCAAGCTCCTGCTGACTGTAACCCTTCTTCCCGCGGTATTTTTTGATATTATCTCCCAGCACCGTAAAATCACCACCTTCGTCTATTATATTATAGATTAGGCCGCCTCCGGTGTAAAGCAACGGATTTTAACATCGGCTGTCGGCGGGAAAAAACGCCCCCGATTTCCTGCCGGCAGAGAAAGCCCACGACCCTTGTAAGAGGGTACGGGATATGGTACAATTTTTTATCGGGGAGCGCTTCCCCGGAAAGAAAGAGAGAAAAAAAGAGGGGTGTCCTGATATGTGGACGATTAGAGAGCTGAAGCAGGCCGGCAAACGGCATTTTCTCCGTAACTGGGTCTCCATGGTGGCGGTGTGTTTCCTTCTGGCCTTTGCCGGGGTGGCATTCACCCAGTCCGCCGAGTTCATCCACCAGTTCGACCCTCGGGAAGTCCTCCCCGGGGATCATGTTGCCATACAGACGGTGAACCTCTCCAACTGGGAACTGCTCCTCAAGTGGCTGGACATCCAGCCCGGGGATGGAAACCATCCCCTGTGGGCAGCCGCGGACCGGAGCTTCGGCCCACTGTTTGATACCCTCACCTCCCCCTTCTCCGCTTTCTTCGCATTTTTGGAGCGGTCCTCCTTTGCAGGATGGCTGGATGTGCTTCTGGCGGGGCTTGGTATCGCAGGCGGCCTGTGGTTCTCCGTTTGGGTACTGGGGCCCGCCGCCGTAGGCGCCCGGAGGTTTTATCTGGAAAGCCGTGTCCGGGACAACATCAGCATCTCTTCCATGTTCACACCCTTCGGCCGGGGAAAGTGGTGGAACATCACAAAAACCATGCTCCTGCGCTCGGTGTATCTGGCCCTGTGGACCTTTACAATCGTGGGTTTTCCCAGCTTCTACTATTCCTATCTTATGACCCCATATATTCTGGCGGAGAATCCCAACCTCTCCCACCGGGAGGCCCTGCGCCTCTCCCGGCGGATGATGCGGGGGCAGAAGTAGCATTGCTTCCTTCTTGACGCGGTGTTCTATCTCCAGTGGTCCATGCTCCCGACCATGGCCGCGGCCCTTTTGGGCACGGCGGCAGGCCTCGCCTTTGGGAACATCACACTATGGCAATCCATCTTCTCCGTGGCTGCTGCACTGCTTTCCCTGTTGTATATTAACGGATACCGGGCCGGAAGCTATACAGCGCTCTATGTCCGACTGCGGCAGGATGATGACTGTTCATTTTGGTAAAAAGACGGTTCACTGTAATGCACCCACAAA